>JAUVBI010000003.1 GCA_030591305.1 Pseudomonadota bacterium | reverse complement strand
ATGGGTCGTGAATTCTGGCAGCGCATGATGTCGGTTCGCGCTGCGGTTAACAAGGAAATGGAAACACAGCGCGCTGCCGGCTTGCTGCGTGGTTCGCTGGATGTAGAAATTACCCTATTTTGTGATGAGAGTTTAATGCAAGACTTGGCAGTGCTGGGCGATGAGCTGCGTTTTGTACTCATTACCTCGGCGGCCACACTGGCGCCGCTGGCTGAAGCAGGGGATGCCGCAGAAACCGAGATAGAAGGTTTGCGGCTGTTGGTATCAGTTTCAAAAGCGGAGAAGTGCGAGCGCTGCTGGCACAGGCGGCCCGAAATTGGGGAGGTTAGTGCACATCCAACACTGTGCAGCCGCTGTGTGGACAATATAGAGGGCGAAGGTGAGCAGCGTAACTTTGCCTAGCGCCGTTGCTACGGAAGTGTCCACGCAGCCACGCAATGGCAAACTGGCGTTGTGGTGGTATGGCCTGGCTGTGCTTATTATTGTGTTGGATCATTACACCAAGGGGCTGGCCAGTAGCGAATTAGCCTATGGGAGGCCAGTGGAGGTGTTCAGCTGGTTTAACCTGACACTACAGCATAATACCGGGGCCGCCTTCAGCTTTCTCAATGATGCAGGGGGCTGGCAGCGTTATTTCTTTACCATTGTCGCGTCGATCATTAGTGTCGGCCTAGTGATATCACTGCTTATGATATCCCGTGGGCATCGTCTTCTGGCGTTAAGTCTTGCCTTGATACTCGGCGGTGCCCTGGGTAATTTGTGGGATCGCGTTACACTGGGTTATGTCGTCGATTTTATTTCGGTACATTATCAGGGGCACTATTTTCCCGCGTTTAATATTGCCGACAGTGCGATATCGGTAGGTGCAGCCCTGATGTTACTCGAAAGTTTTTTTACCAAAGAAAGCAATAAGGAGAGCTGAGACATGAGTTCTATTGCGGCGCCGGTTGGCGAAGGTACGCGGGTTGTGGTGAATTTTTCCCTCAGTCTGGAAGATGGCTCTGAGGTAGATTCCAATTTCGGGGGTGAACCGGTTGAGTTTACTATTGGCGATGGTAATTTACTGCCGGGCTTTGAGCACCAGCTATTTGGTATGTCTGCGGGAGACCGGAAAATCTTTACCGTGCTACCCGAAAATGCCTTTGGCCAGATCAATGACAACAATGTGCAACTGATTCCGCGCAAGCAGTTTGATGATGGCTTTGAGCTGGAGATCGGCTTGTTATATTCCTTCGCCGATGCCAGTGGCGGTGAGCTCCCCGGCATGATTCTTTCCTTCGATGAAAATGAAGTTGAAATTGATTTCAATCACCCCCTGGCGGGGCGTACCATTATGTTTGATGTATTGGTTCACCGGGTAGAACCGGCGGAATTGCACTAGTGGGCATACAACTGGCAAATCCTCGCGGTTTTTGCGCTGGCGTAGACCGGGCCATCGATATAGTTAATCGCGCACTGGATGTATTTGGTGCACCTATTTATGTGCGCCATGAAGTCGTGCACAACAAGTTTGTAGTAGAAAATCTGCGTGAGCGCGGTGCAGTATTTGTCGAGGAACTGGAAGAAGTACCCGACGATTGCATTGTAATTTTCAGTGCCCACGGTGTTTCCCAGACTGTGCGCAAAGAGGCAGCTACCCGTGGCCTGAAGGTGTTTGATGCAACCTGTCCATTGGTGACCAAAGTCCACATTGAGGTCGCACGCTACAGTAAACAGGGGCGTGAATGTATCTTGATTGGCCACAAGGGCCACCCGGAAGTTGAGGGGACCATGGGACAGTATGACGACCACCTCGGAGGCAAAATCTACCTTATTGAGGATGAAGAACAGGCGCGCACTGTGGTGATATCTCATCCCGAGAAGCTGTCTTATGTTACCCAGACCACGCTGTCGATAGATGACACCACCAGGGTTATCGATGCCCTGCGAGAACGGTTCCCCACTATTGAGGGGCCGCGCAAGGATGATATTTGCTACGCCACCCAGAACCGACAGGATGCGGTGAAGCGGCTGGCGAGTAGCTGCGACCTGGTATTGGTAGTGGGTTCGCCTAATAGCTCGAATTCCAATCGGCTGTGTGAACTGGCACAGCGCATGGGTGTTGAAGCATATTTACTTGATAGGGCAGAGGGCATTGACCCGAACTGGCTGAAGGGTAAAAACCGCATCGGTGTTACTGCGGGTGCCTCTGCCCCGGAAGTGCTGGTGCAGGAAGTGATTGAAATACTTCAACGCCATGGTGGAGGTGCTTCGATTGAAGTAGAGGGGCGGCCTGAGAATGTGTTTTTTTCTTTACCTAAGGAGTTGCGGATAGAGGCGAAGAATATTTAGTTTCTGTCATACCTGTCGTTTCCACGCAAGCGGGAGTCCGGTGCCCCGAGATCAAGCCCGCTTATACTCCAATATCTATCCCATTCAGCTATAAATCATCTTATACAGCTATTGGCTGGTATTTCCCCTGCCGCGGTTTAGTCTTGCTATAACAAGGAGGCCCGCAGTGGAAGTATTTTTCCCCAGAAGAAGTGAAGATGGCTTTACGCTCATCGAGCTCATGGTTGTTATCGCAGTGCTGGCTATTACGCTGATGGTAGCTGTACCTTCTATGCGCGGCCTACTGCATAGAAACCAACTTCGTACCGAGACCAGTCGCCTGCTGTCGGCTATTAACTTAACTCGGTCAGAAGCTATTAGCAGAAATACTGTGGTTAGCCTGTGCCCCTCGGCATTTTCCTCTGATGGTGTTGCAGTATGTTCCAGAAGTTACTCCGATGGATGGATTGTCTTCACTAATAGCGACCGGGACAGGGTGGTTGATGCAGGTGTCGACAAAATACTCAGGGTCTTCAAGGGCTTACCTGTTGGCTATTCACTAACCAATAAAGCGGGAACCCGGGATGCATTTGAAGTGATCTCCTACAGGCCCGATGGCTCATCTCGCAGAAATAGAACACTGATGCTTTGCCCTCCGTCTGATGAAAAAATTCCATCCTGGAGCCTGGTTATGAATATTGTAGGCCGGCCGCGGGTTGCGAGGGGTTGGGGTGAATGCGCATGAACGCTGGCAGGGGGCAGTTGGGGGTGGGCCTGGTGGAAGTGTTGATTGCGCTCACCGTATTTGCAGTTGGTATTATGGGCACAGTCACTATGCAACTCGCCGCCATCCGGTCGAACTTTGAGGCTGCCCAGTATTCAACAGCAACCAACAGGGCACGGGATATTCTTGCGAGGATGCGTAGCAATCATCGTGCCATTGCGTTTTATGCAGTGGAGGAGGCGGGAGTGCGTTCTCTACCCATGGATATCGACTGTCGGCTCGAGTCCTGCACCAGTGAACAGCTGGCATCATTTGATTTGTCACAATGGACGTCACTTCTACGCGGTGCAAGCGAGACGTTCGAGGTGGGCGGTGAGGTGCATCTAACCGGCGGACTGGTATTACCCAGCGCCTGTATACGAAATAACCTGGGTCAGGTGAGTGTAACGATTACCTGGAAGGGTCTAGGCAAAGTTACATCTGAAGAAGGTCTGAACTGTGGTGTGTTCCCGGCTTCGGACGGGGCAGAAGAACAACGCAGCTCGCTTGTAATGACAAGCTATATAGGGCACTTGTGAGCATGTGCCCGCCTGCTCAACACTATTATTCCCGCTACATAAGGGGTTCAGATACGGGACTAACCCTGGTTGAACTTATGATCTCGATATTGCTTGGCTCGCTGCTGAGCCTGGCGGTAGCAAACGTTTACCTGGAGAGCATGAGAAATTACGTGACCCAGGAGGAAATGGCGAGAATACAGGACAATGGTCGGTTTTCCCTGAGCTTGCTGAACAGGGAGTTACAGCTGGCAGGGTTCTACGCCGGCACTCCTTCTATTGATGCCTTGCCGCCCGCTGCTGTCAGTACAGACTGTGTTGGCTCTGGCCGCTGGGCCCTGGATATTAGTGATCCATTAGACTTAGTCAACAATTTTGTCGACTCTGGTGCCATGCGTACGGTTAATGGCGTTGATCTGTCCTGCCTCAATGGGGCGGAAATTATGCTGGGTACAGATATCCTGTCGATAAAACGCACGGCTGGAAGTTATACCGTCAAAAACGGTGTGTACCAAGGGGAGTCTGTTGCGAAAACAAACCGCTGGTATTTGCGACTTGAAGGCTACGGCCAGGATCGGCAATGGTTTTATCACCGTTCTGGTGGCTTCCCATTGACGGATATTGGCCCGGGAAGAGACGTGGACTACTGGGAGTACTATGCCCGTATCTTCTATATTAGAAAATTCTCAGAATCCGCTGAAGACGGTATTCCCACCTTGTGCGTTGAGAGCCTTGGGGGCGGATCCAGTCTCGGAAGTATGGCAACCCGCTGCCTGATAGAAGGCGTGGAAGATATGCAAATTGAGTTCGGTGTAGATAGCGACTTTGACGGGGTACCCAATCAATTTACCCAGGTTCCGTTAAAGGCAGATATTGGCAACGCTGTTGTCGCCAGAATTTACTTGCTGATGCGCAGTGTGGCTGAGGTGCCCCAGTACAAAAAAGCCAGAACCTATTATCTAGGAAGTAAGAAAATTCAAAGGGAAGATGGCTATGTAAGGCGTGTGATGAGTACCACGGTTCAGATGTCTAACCTGAGCATGGCCCTGGGCTGAGGGGAATTCTGTGAAATTTTCAAATTGTAGAAAAACCAGATCTAGAGGTGTGGTGCTCTTGCTGGCGATGGTGTTTCTTTTGTTGCTGGCGATTCTATCAGTAACAGCAATGCAAACTAGTATTCTGGAGTTTCAAATGGCAGCTAACAGTCAATTCCGGGAGCAGGCGTTTCAAAGAGTACAGGCAATTGCCAGCGCTATTTCCAGCAATGAGACTAACTTTCCGGTAGTAGCGCCTGTAGGGTCTCTGTTTTGCAAGGCTGGAGACAGCAGTACCAACTGTAGTGAAACAAGGCATATTGCTTTAGATTCCGCCTTGGAGGCAGTACCTGCAGGTGTAGCTGTGCTTTATAGGGTCGAGCGTATAGGGCCAGCCCTGCTGCCGTCTTTACCAATCAGGATGCCACAGGCTGCCGTGTCCAGTGGCCTGGCGTATAACGCGGCTATTTATGAGACTCAGGTGAGGGTTGATGGCGGGGGCGTCAACCTCGGTGTGGCTGAGCTTGCACAGGGTTTAGCGTTGTTGGTGGCCAGTTCAACGGGTGAAAGTGCGGAGTAGAATAGATGAAAAAAATACTGTATTTACTGTTTGTAGTTTTTTGTCTTCATGGAACTGAGTCCTCTGCGGATGATATTGATATCGTGGTCAACGGCACTGACCCGCAGGGACTTCCCTATCTGCATGTGGTGCTGGATGCCAGTCCCACCGCTTTTAACATGCTGTGTACATACGGGGCCGCGGGGTCCTGTGCCCCCCCCGTTTATGACCCAGACAAGCTATGACAATCTTCGGGCTGGCCACAGCGTGGGAGATGCTATTAGCAGGTTTGAAACCTTTACGGCCGTTTTGGCGTCACTGTTTGAGAATCCACTTTTTAAGCAGATTAATGTTTCTCTTCTCATCTCTGATCGCGATTCCGGGGTGAGAATGTTGTCCGCTTACAAGCGCCTTGGGGAAGACTACGACGGTGTCAAAGGTGCCCAGCTACTGATATCGACAATGAACGCGGTATCGATCTCTGACAGCCTCGGTTCACCGCATGATTTCCAGGCCAAAGATGCATATTACAACTGGTATCAATATTTGAATGGAGAGCCACCAGCAGGTATAGCGGGTTTTGGTGAACGTGAACCCCCGGTGTGTTCGAAGTTTTTTTCTATTGTGATGGCCACAGCAACAGGCGTTGATTTGGCACAGGAATGGGCGAGGGTCGGGGGAGGGGGTGGCCCTGTAAACTTCGATGACCCGGTGGAACTGGAAAGAAGAATGACAATTGCATTTTTGCAGTTCATTAATTTCAATCGAACCAATGTCGCACCGGGCTATCCCATGACAGCTTTTGGGCACGCATTGACAACAAGGGATATCTACGCTCCTTTGTATCAACCTCGGGCGATGGTTCGCTGGCCTGGAAATGTAAAGAAGTTCAAGTTAAACGCCATGTCAACATTGGCTGAAGATGATCCGGGCGCAATCGTGGATTCCAGGGGTGAGTCCGCGATTGTATTCTCGGGGCCTGACAAGGGTCGAATTGTCGGTGATGCCGTCAGCTTCTGGACTGATGTGGCGTCACTGCCTCTCAGTGCTAGCGCGGATATTCCCAATGGCGCAGATGGCTCCATAGTAGCCAGGGGCGGAGCGGGGCAGCAAATACCGGGCTTTATCAGTAGTGATGGTTTTGTGGTTGGCACCCGCAATGAGGAAGGCGGTGCCAGGCAGCTTTGGGTTGAACCTACGACGATTGTTAACGGTCGGGCCAATACATTGCTCCCATTCAATGCAGACGGCACAGCGGATGGTTCAACGGCAGTACGACTGCTTCCTTTGCTGGGTGTGTCCAGCGCGAAAGAGGCAGAGCTGCTTATTCGCTGGGGCCGCGGCCTGGATATAGATGATGAGGATGGTGACGGTTTTCCCGGGGATGCCAGGCCCTGGCTTATGGGCAGTGTGCTTCATTCACGGCCACTGGCCCTCAATTATGGGGCTGTGGCAGGCTACAGCTCCGACAATCCGAATATCCGGATTTTTGTCGGCACTGGTGACGGCATTTTCCATGCAATTGAAAATACCACGACTACGGGGGAAGAGTCGGGGCGGGAAGTTTTTGGTTTTTACCCCGCCGAAAGTTTAGCCAATATTGCTTTGCTTCGAGAGAATACTCTTTCCAGTTTGGAAATGCGCTACGGTCCTGATGGCTCTCCGGTGTCTTTTACGGTAGATAATAATAGCGATGGGAACTTAAACCATGCATCTCCCGATGATGACGAGGCCTATGTCTATTTTGGCATGCGCAGAGGGGGAGCCAGTTACTATGCACTGGATGTGAGCGACCCTGCTGCAGCACCCACTCTAAAATGGAAAATTTCACGCACATTGGCTGCTGGCGACTTTCCCGAATTGGGGCTCACTTTTTCCAGGCCCACTGTCGGCAAGGTCAAGTTTGAAGAGCAGACATTGGATGTACTTATTTTTGCCGGTGGATACCACGGTGGTTGGGACAGCGGCTACAACAATCGCGTGGGAAAGGATTTAAACGCCGAAGATGATGTGAGCGGTGATGGCAGCACCGGCAATGCCATCTATATAGTCAATGCCCGGACGGGTGAACTTGTGTGGAAGGCTGTGTATGGCACCGTAACCAGCACCGCCATAACGAGCACCAATACGCAGTTCAGGCATGCACAATTGGTCGACAGCATTCCATCCTCGGTCTCAGCAGTAAAAAATTCTGCGGGTATTATTCATCGCCTGTATGTTGGTGATACCGGGGGAGCCATTTGGCGGGTAGATTTGCCAGCGGCAATTGGTTCGAGCAATCCAGACCACCGCAGGCAGAACTGGTTTATCAGCAAGCTGGCAGAATTAGGTGCAGATGGGCTGTTAACTGATCGGCGTTTCTTTCATGCCCCGGACCTGATCAGAAGCAAGCTAAATGATGGTACAGCTTTCGACGGCATTTTAATCTCCAGTGGCAATCGAGCGGCCCCGAATAACACCGGTGTGGTCGATTACCATTTTTATATCAAAGACTACCTGGTTGTCAGTGGCGATGATGCAGTGAGGGTCAGGCCCACCATTACTATCAGTGATAGCGCAGAAGAATCGGGTTTGCCTGACCGGACTGCCTGCCTGGGAGGCGACGGAGATGAAGATTTCCATTGCACACTGTCAACGGAAAACGGCTGGATGATCAAAATGACTAGGCCGGGGGAAAAAGGCCTTTCCAGCCCACTGGTAGATGGGGGCAAGGTATTTTTCTCATCCTATGTTCCCGCGCTACCCAGCCCCTGCAATGTCGTTGCGGGTGAAGGCTACAGTTATCTGGTGAATCTGGAGGGTGCCTCGGGCACAACCCCCGGTGGAAGAATTTTTCATCTGGGTTCTGGCATACCTTCTGCGGTCATTACACTGGAGGATCAACTGCTGATCCCCCTGGGAGGTGTTGGAGAAATCGAGCAGGGGGGATGCAGCGGTGTGATGTGTACACGCAGCTCAACCAGCTTGCACAAAATATACTGGCGTGAGCCAGGTGTCGACGAGTTTTAAGGTAGAGCAATGCGACAGCCAGGAGTGAGGGCGAGTAATGGCTTTACACTTATTGAGTTAATGATTGTTGTGGCTATCGTCGCGATTTTAATGATGGTCATGCTACCGGGCTATCAGGGGTATGTTCGTAAGGCTAAAAGAAGCATTGCCAGGGGGGAGTTGTTAGCCGTTATAGCCCGGCAGGAGCAGTACTTTATTATGAACAAGCAATATGCATCCCGGCTTGATCTGCTGGGTTATGGGGCAAACCCCTATGCCATTAATGCCAATGGCGAGCGTGTTGCGATCGACTCGATGGACAGGACTTATATCATTAGCCTGTACGATGTGACCCCAAGCACGGTGCCACAGGCTTTCACTTTGCGTGCAACACCACAGTTGGGTCAGGCGAGAGATAATCAGTGCGGGTTTCTGCAGATTACATCACTGGGTGTGAGGTCGGCGGGTGAAGGTCCAGTGCGCGATTGCTGGTGAACCTAGGGGCACGTCCCGGTGGCTGTTCTGGTCACCCTGGGCTTGCCCGTTGCGGTAATGCTGACAGTTCGCTCCTGGCCTCCGGGTGTGGGTGTTTTTCTGCAGACTTTCATGTTGACTGCTGTGGAACTCAGGCCAGAGGACTGAAACGTGATGAGCGTCGCGCCGCCTGCCAGCGTATCAGTTACCGAATATCCTGCGAATAAGGCCTGCTGCCTCCTGATTACGACATCGTTTGGGTCGATTACAATCCACCCCTGATTCCAGTTTCCGCTGGCACAACTGGTGCCATTATCGGATACACACAGTTTCATTGGTGTGTTGCGCTTGATCGCTTCACTGCGTGCGAGATAGGTACTGGAAACGAGTTCATTGGCGTAGGCCTTTAATCGAGTGCTCAGTGATACCTCGGAAAAACCCGGTAGTGCAATCGACAATATAACACCGAGAATTGCCAGAACAATCATCAGTTCAATCAGGGTAAACCCTCGGGATTGCCGATGCCTCAAAACTCGGGGTTGCAAGGAGGGTTTCACTGGTCCGATAGTTTCCACTGTCACTGTTGTATGTTCCAGAAGACGCGACTTGTTGGTTGTACCCAGGTAACACCTGAGCCAACTGAGCTGCCGCCAATGGATGAGTTGTCGCCACCACAGCCGATGCAAAATGGCACAATGCTGCCATCATCCAGGACTACCATGCCGGCTACGGGTGTCGGTACCAGGCCGCCGCCGATGATGCTGACAGTGCCGCCTTCTGCATCCTTGTAACTAACATTGTAGGTGGTTGCAGTGCCCAGGGTATTTTTACAAAAGTTAGGGCTGCTCGGGTCATTATAACCAACAGGATCTGTGGGGATGTGGGTGCTGAAGTTGGCAATGTCAGCAATAGTAAGAGCCCCTGAAACGACCTGTTCGCCACTTGCCAGAGGGAGCTTAAAGCCCAGCGGGCCCACTACTGTAGCGGCAACGAAATCTTCGCCGGTGGCCACTTCTATCAACTCGTCCAGGCAAATTTGGTCATAACCACAGTCTAACTCGAGATTCAGCCAGGTACTGGCCTGGGCCGGGTCATCTATGATCGAGAAGAAGTAGTTCTGCACGCCGTTGGCAGCGCCGTAACTCACCAGCGGTTTTTCGCGGTCTCCCGAGCCGATTACAATAGCAAGCTGGGTGCTAAGTGGAACACGTACCACGTCCGGGCCAAACAAAAACTTGCGTGGGGCAGGGCAGGCGTCGTCTGCCTGTCCTTCGCAGCCCAGTGCTGCAATTTTACTGATGACCCAACTTCCGGGGGCAGTAGTACCGATAGCTGCAGGTGTTCCGGGGTCTGTGGTTGAGGCGGCCCCGCCGGCGGAAATTCGATAGATATTTCCCCCTGTGTCCGCGGCGTAGGCATAGTTTATCAGGGGGCTATCCTCTGTGGCTGTAACTATTCTAATTTCACCCACGACTGCCCGGTCGGTGGCGAAGGTCTTCAGTAATTGTCCGGTCGCAGCGTCGAGGACATAAATTACGTTGCCGTAGTCACTAGACGTGCAGCTGTGATTTGCCGTGCTGTTGTTATCGGTATCCTCACAGTCATCGTAACCACCGCCCATGATAATCATGGGGCTTGCCCCGCTACCGTATCCAGCTGCGTATGTCAGGCTGGGTGCGGACCAGGTCTGGCCAAGTTTAGTAAAATTATCTCCGGTAGAAACATCCGCGCCAGTGCAGCCAGAAGTATTATTTGGGTTAGGGCAGCCCAACTTCCACAACATTTTTGGTGCGGCGGGATTGGTGACATCGAAAGCATACACTACACGACCCCCGCGGCGCATAGTGGCGTAGATATAAACTTTTTCATCCGCGCCTATTGTACCCTTAAAAGCGGTAACGGGACCGTCCATGCCGTAGCCCTTGCTGGCGCCTCCGGTGCCTGCACTGGTGCCAGTTGCAGGAACATTTAGTATCAGGGAGTTATCTTTGAGGCGTTTGATGTCGCTGTAAAATTCAGGGGGCATAAACGCCCAGAATTCATGGCCTGCCCCTTTGCCATGATGTGCTGTAGAGCGGCTGCCATTGATGGCGCGCAGCATGCCATCGTTACCACCGTAATACACGACAATTTCTGGTGAGCCATCGGTACCGTAATTTACCGCAACAGGGCGCGAGTGAACGATATCACCATGGACGGAGGGGCGTATTTCAGTTGTATTACCATCGCCGTCTTCGTCGGCCAAGTCCTTACCCCTGCCCCAGTCGATTATCGCCGTACGCTCTGCTGCTAGCGAGCCCAGCAGTGTGTCTGTGATTGCCGCATTGCTGTCATTAAACAGTGGCATGTTAGCCGTACCGGTGCTACCGCAGGTGACTATCGATGGATCGCAGGTGTAGATTACACGCGAAGTCGAGGCTGTTGCGGCCCTGACCGTATAGGCCTGGCCTCCTTTTTCTACAATGGGACCATCGGGTGTGTTGGAGGGCTTGGCCGCGTCCGAACACTCACCCTTGGGGTCGAAGGTCCAGTAGCTGTCAGCTGTAGAGGGTGTCCAGAAGCTCTGCGTGCACTCTTTGATAAAGCCCGTGCTGGATTCAATGATGGCATCATCGTTGGCATCCAATACCTTGACTTCAGTACCGTCCAGGCCGAGTTTGTACTGCTTGAGGTTGCCGGGCCAGCGGGGCTTGACGTCCTCGTCAGGCCGGAACTGGCCGATATATACCCGGTTGAGAAAGGTGCTCTGCGCGTTGGAGGCGGCGGGTAGGGCCACCGATGCAAATACGGAGTTCACTGCCAGAATTTTGTTGAAAATGTCGTCCAGAATACCCTCCAGTTCCGTTTCGCCCGCGACAAAATTACCCCCCCCGCTCACATCGGCCATACTTTTCAGCAGGGCAGACCAGCCCGGGCCCTGACCGTTGGTTACCGGGTTGATATCAACAGTAAAAGTTGTGATGTCCAGGGCGCTTTGTTTCATGAAACGTGCCCACTCATCGGCCACCACATCGGCGGAGCCGCTGGGGCTAATTCTGATTTGGGTAGTATCACCGGCCACTGCAGTAAGTAGAGTTTCGGCCTGTCGGTTGTCACTATTAGAGTCCTGCACAGCGCCGTTACTGATATAGATTATATAGTTTTTGCCGCAGCTGGTCGGATCGATAGGGCTGGTGTAACTTGTATCATCTTTGGAGCTAAGGGCATTGCCGGGTAAATTCCAGACAGCTGTTGACGCGCTGGGGTCGTTATAGTCGTTGGCGGTGAAGTCGGTCTTGTTTTTTCTGTTGCCCGCATGGGGTGCCAGCCCTTTGTAATAGTGGTAAGCCTCGGCCATTGCCAGACCCGCTTTACCACTGTTGGACTTGTCGTCCCGCACATGAAGTTGATCTATCATGTTCGCATAGAGTTGTCGGCTATCACTACCGCTGCCATCTTCCATTAAACGGATGGCAGCGCGGATATAACCGCCGTCGGTATTGCTGTCGCCACTGCCCGTTTCGGTGAACAGCATAAGGCCAACGTTTATTTCTCCGCTGGGGAGGCCTTCAAAGACATCTACCAGTGCTTCCTGTTCAGCTGTAAATGGCGAGGTCCAGTTACCCGTATTATCCAGTATAATCAGGACATTGGGTGTCCCCGGGTCAACGGCGGTGCCCAGAAACAGGTCAATGTCTTCAGCCATGGCCTGCGCGGATAATGTGAACACGACCGCCATCATGGCACGTTTCATATTAAAAAAATTCATTTTCGACTCCCAGCTATGAGCAGCACCGAATTCTTCGGGCTAATTACATACTGCATTTTTCTCTGTCTCGCTTAATAAGACTCGAACGCCCTGGATAATCTGCACCCTTACGCCGGTGGTACTTTCGGTTGCCGTGGCATCCAGTTCCCAGATTGTGTTGTAGACGGAAACTGCCGACATGCCGGGTAGCGTTACGCTGCTGGATGTAGTGACAGCAGCCCGGGTCGCGCGCACGCAGCGCGGCACAGCGAGGTCTACCAGGTACTCGTCTCCATCAATAAGGCCGTTGTAAATATCTATGGGCTGGCCGCTTACCGCTGCGGCGTTTGGGTCCAGGGCGAAGGGCGACGATACCACTTGTTCAATAACGACTTGTGCCGCGGCGAGGGCCTCTTCGCGAACCTGGGCATTGCCAACTGCCTTCAGGTTTATCGTGCTGAGGGAGAACGCAGTAGTTATCATCACAGTTATCACTATTAGCATAATCATGGCGATGAGAATGGTTATCGCACCCCGCTGATGTCCAGGTGACTGTAGGGTGATCATGGGGTTTCCCTCCGGCCGGCGATATTGTGCAGGCGGATTGTGGTACTGAACACATGACGTTTAAAGCTGTCGTTAAAGGGACCTATAGCTGGGGCGCTGCCCAGTTTATAGTCCTTGGTGTCGGTGTAGCCGGGTGTGGCAATATCAGTTCGCGCCAGGATATACAGCTTTACCGTAACTACATTGGCCAGTTGATACGCTGTGCAGCCGGCGCCGCAGTGTATAAACGTGCCATCGGGAATGCCGTCGCCCCTGTTTTGTGGAGTGGTTAGGTTGTTCTCGTCAGCCCAGTCAATGGCCTGGTTGGGGTCAACCGCTACACCTCCATCGCCGAAACTATCGATACCCAGCTCAACCCGAAATTGCTCAATCCCCTCAACCAGCGCCACGGCGGGTTGCTGTGCCAAGGTGCCGCTAACCAGGTCGAATTCGGAACGCATCAGCGTGGGGATGCCATCGCCAAGCGTTACGGCGTAGTCGCGAATATAATAGATATTCTGGATGACCTTACGCTTGCTTTCCGGGGTTGAGCAGTCAATCTGCGTTCGCGTATGCCCGTTTGGATCAAATGCGTAATTAGGGTTGAGAGGGTTGGGAAGTACAACACTGTCGAGTTCTGTGTCGCAGTTGGAAGCTTGAAAATATAATTTCCCGGAGATATCGGCCTCGCAGTTGGCATCACCGGGTACGCAGGTGTTGGCATGACGCACGACCAGTACATCGGTGTCTTCCTGTCTGTCTGGGAAAAGGGTGCCGCAGTCAGTAGGCACGTCATCCTCATCGTAGACCTGGATGGGCAGGCCGATCAGTTGATCTAAAACGCTGTCTGATAATGGAAAGTTAGCTGTCGCGCAGGGGTCGGGTACATTAACGGGGAAATCCGTTGGTACAATGTCGTCAAAAGTTAAATCATCAAACTCAGGGACAAAACTATCCCAGTACCCCGCATGAACAAGGTCGTTGGTTATAAATTGCATGGAAAATCGCGCATTCTCAATCTGGCTGCTGGTCTTGGCCATTTCCTGATTGGCGCGAGACATGCTGGCGAAAAGCTGTGCAATGGCGGCAACAATAATCAGGCTCAAAGCCATGGCAATCATAAGTTCAACTAAGCTGAGGCCACGCTGGTGTATTTTTATACCCGTAGTACAGAGGCGAATTTTATGAGCTGTCATCATAAGGTGGCAATCCGCACAATGGTGGAAACATAGCGGCGACACAGGTCATTAATGCAGTCTGTGTCGGCATCATCATAAATATTTGTCGCTTGCTTGCCGCAGGCAATAGTAGCTGGTGGCGTGGCAATTGGGGTTAGCCCCTGCCAGACCACTGTAAGCAGGTACTGCGGTGCGCTGACACTACCTATGTCTTCGATGCAGCCGCGCCCACCAATCATGCTCCCCACCTTGGAATTGGTGGTAGTTTGCTCAGCGGCGCCCTGCAGTGCATTACACCATTCGGCTGTATCCCTGTGTTGTAACGTTGTATTGGCCACCGGGCAGGTCATGCCTGCACCCAGAAAGTCAGCGGCAGGGTTCGGAGTTTCGTAAGTGGCTGCTGCCCTGCGATTGGTGGTAATACGACTGGCCATATCATTGAGCAAAATAATAGCCTGGGTGCGTTGATAGGATTCCACCTCGGACTTTTGTAAACGCGTTTGCATTTGCAACAGGCCCATTAAGCCAATAGCGAGAATTGCTATGGTTACCAGCACTTCGATCATCAGCGCGCCGCGCTGGGACTGGGTTGAACTTACGTCATTGGCTATTACCATTTTTCAGATGGGAGTTTCACCCCCTCACTGTTGAGGCTCAGGTTGCCATCTTTTGCTTGTTTGCCTGTGGCCGTGAAAGTGATGGTGTAGGTTGGGACAGTCCCAGTGCCCACTACAATCGCGTAGGTGTAATGGTCAGAAACTCTTGTTTCCAGCGTAAATCCAGTGCCCGCCATGGCGGTATGGTCTATGTACGCACGATTCGAGAGCAGGTATTGCTGCTCCCTATTGGCGATATCCAGCATTTGGGATTGCGCAGCGGCCCGATGTCCGCGCATGACCTGATTCTGGTATGCGGGTAGGGCAACCGCCAGCAAGATAGCGACAATGGATATCACTATCATCAATTCTATCAAGGTAAAACCGTGCTGTTGTTTGCCGCCAGTGGTTGTGGTTGTCATGCATCCCCTGTTCGCATTAAAGCAAATCTACTCGAATCTACAGGCTAGCAGGTGTGATGTGTATAGCAATAACTGACTGACAGGCGATACTGTTTTGTCGATAAACGGTTGATTTTTCTCAGTGCCGGGTATGTCTTCGCCGGCTACTCATCCAACCCCAACTTCTTCAACCGATACCGCAAACTGCGAAAACTAACCCCCAACAGTTTGGCGGTAGCGGTCTTGTTCCAGCGCGACTCCTCAAGGGCGGTGCTGATAATCTGCCTCTCCACATCTTCCAGGTAGGCCTCCATATCGCCATAGGCCTCGGTTACAGGCCTATCCGCGTTACTACTGCCGCCGCCAGTATTTGTTGACTCAGCTTGTCGCGGCGCAGTGGCTCCTCTTGAAAACTGAAAATCATCGGCGCTAATCTCCTCGCCATCTGACAGGGCCAAGGCCCTTTCAAGTATATTTTCCAGTTCGCGGACATTGCCCGGGAAGTCGTGCTCACTCAGCGCCCCTATCGCGGAGGGGGCTAGGTGAGCATGGTCGTTGCCACTCTCAGCGGCAATTCTTTGCAGTATGGCCTGCGCAAGTTCCGGCAAATCATCAATGCGATCACGTAAGCTGGGTACATGCAGGTCAATAACGTTTATGCGGTAGAACAGGTCCTTGCGAAAACGCCCCTCCTCAACTTCCATTGCCAGGTCTTTGTGGGTGGCGCTGAGCAGGCGTATGTCAGTGGCTTGCTCTTCGCTGGCACCAACCGGCCGCACGGCTTTTTCCTGTACTGCGCGCAGTAATTTAACCTGCATTGCCAGGGGCAAATCTGCGACTTCGTCGAGGAACAGTGTGCCCCCTGAAGCGGCTTGAAATAATCCCAATTTGTCCTGTGTGGCACCGGTAAAACTGCCTTTTACATGGCCGAATAATTCGCTCTCCATCAACTCCGGGGGAATAGCGCCGCAGTTAACGGCGACAAAAGCACCGGTGGCCCTGGGGCCATTGTTGTGAATCAGGCGGGCAACTACTTCTTTGCCGCTACCGGACTCCCCCATTATATGTACGGGTGCCTGGCTTCTGGCCAGCTTTGCTATCTGCTTTCTCAGTGTCTGGACAACCGGCGCGGAGCCTATAAGGTCTTGACTTACCGCCGAACTGGCAATGCTGGTATCGCCTTCCAGTTTCAGGGCTGTGTTAACAAGCTTCCGCAGGCTGTCCAATGAAATCGGCTTGCTGATAAAATCAAAAGCACCGGCTTTCAGTGCTGAAATGGCAGTTTCCACGCTGCCGTGGGCGGTAATCATGGCCACGGGAATATGCGGAAAATGTTCCTGTATGTGTTCCACCAGGGTAATTCCGTTGCCATCGGGTAATCGCATATCTGTGAGGCAGAGGCTGGGTTGTATTTCTGCAACCTTTTTTATGGCCTCGCCCAGGGTGGCAGCACAGTGTGTCTCTAAACCCATCCTGGCCAGTGTAATATCCAGGAGTTCCCGGATGTCCGGCTCGTCATCTACAATTAGTACGCTCTGCTGTGTCATTGATGCTTCACTGTTTTGTTATACGGCTCTTTGGATCATTGTTATTCGAAAACAACTATCGCCCCGCAGTGTGGGGACGTAGTCGAGGCTGGCATTGTTTATTTCGCACAGCTCCTTGCACAAGTATAAACCCATGCCGCTGCCCTCTTGAACTGTCGTGTAAAACGGCTCGAAAAGCTTGGTCTGGTCTGCCGGTGGAACACCTGTCCCGGCGTCTATCACGTCCATTAGGCATTGATGCGAAGAAAAGTCCAGGCTCACTTCTATTCGCGCAGTTTCTTTTCCCGTGGCCAGCTTGCTATGGCGCAGGGCGTTGTCCAATAGATTGCCCAAAACCCGCTGAAGATTTTCCGGGTCAAACTCGATCAGTAATTCTTTATAGTCGCAATCTACGGTGATCTCCGCGGGCCGGTTTAGTGTTTTTAAATAGGCCGCGACAGTTTCTTCCAGCCATGCACCCAAAACGAGATACTCAGGCTTAGGTGCATCCCGGCTGGATATTTGCATAACGCTTTCAACAATTTGGTTTACCCTGCCGCAGTGCTTAAGAATAATATCGGCCATACGCTTGTCAGATTCTGAGAGCCTAGGTGATTCCTGCATCAGCTGAGCAGCGTGGCTTATAGCTCCCAGCGGGTTGCGTATTTCATGTGCGATACTGGCGCTAAGGCGCCCCAGTGAGCTTAACTTCAGTGATTGTGCGTATTGGGTAATCGGTGTGTAGTCCTCCACAAATACCAGTGACTCATGGTTGGAGCTGGGCTGTAGCTCTCGAAAATTGGCGATGACCATGGGGGCGCCGTCCATGACTGAAAAGGGCCTGGTTCTGTGCAGCCGTGTATTTTTCCAGTGTTCAAATTGATAGGCCAGCTCCGCGTTGTAGTCCGCCAACTGACGACCATGCTCCACGCCCACGGGCCGGTCGGGAATCAAAAGACTGCCAGCGGCCTTGTTCATGACCCGAACAGTACCGTCGTCACCAACCAGTAAAATGCCCGTCTGCATGTGCTGTACAATTTGCTCATTGAGCCGCTGCAGGTCATAGAGGTCACTGGCGCGATCCCGCGCGAGTTCCTCTGCTTGGCCGAGACGGCTGGCAACACCCTGCATCAATAGTGACACGCCGAAAATGAGTATGCCCAATAACCCCGCCGGGAAGAGAGCGTTCAGGGTCAATTCCCCGAGGCTAATGAGATGCAGGGTGTCCAGTAGTGTAGCCGTTACACTCAAAGCTGCTATCAGCGTGGCCAAAGTCCGATTGCCAATCATGATGGCACTCGCCGCCACCGAAATTACCAGCAGAATAGGCAGGCCACCGGCCATGCCGCGACTGGTGTCCGCGAGTACCGTAATAGCGACAATATCGATCAGAAATACAATAAACAGTCGGTTCTGATTGAGCTTCAAGCGGGTAGCCAGAGAGCCCATGAGCAGCACGCTTGTCGCGAGATAGGCCAGGGCCATTCCCACATACAGTGACGGGTTCAAAATGCCCACTAATTGCCGTGTATCGGGGCTGATCATCATGATCAATAAAACAACCGAGAGTAGAGAACGATAGACCACATAGATACGAAACAGGGTCAGGTTCTGTTTGCTGGATGTTCTGGAGCTTGGCTTTGTTAGTATGGCGGGGCGCATTGTGTTGACAGTATACCCATTTACAGCGGGAACTACGTATACTGTATTTATTCAACAAAGTTTGCCAGGGCCGCTATGCTATCATTGCGCGCTAGTGACGTAACACCCTTCACTTTTTCAAAACACAAGCCCCGAGAAAAACTATGACGACTCTTAACATCGTGATGGCGCAGATGAATACGTTGGTGGGAGATTTTAGTGGTAACACAGCTAAAATAATTGCTACCGTCAGGCGTGCAGCGGAGCAACATCACGCGCCCGTCGTAGTGTTTCCCGAGCTCACCTTGTGCGGTTACCCCCCGGAAGATCTGCTGTTGCGCGACAGCATAAAATTGCGTGTAGAGCAGTCATTGCAGAAAATATGTGAGCAGGTACCCGCCGAGGCCTACGTGATAATTGGCTATCCCCGCAAGGAGGAGGGTGCTCTTTATAATGTCGCGGGGGTTCTCCATCGCGGTCGCATTATCGCTGAGTATCGTAAACAACATCTGCCAAATTACCAGGTCTTCGACGAGAAACGCTATTTCTGTGCTGGCGAGCACCCCTGTGTTGTTGCTATTGAGGGCGTCAATGTTGCACTGAGTATTTGTGAAGATATCTGGGAGGAGTCTCCAACGCTACAGGCCGCAGCTATCGGCGCCCAGTTGATGATTAACCTTAACGCCTCTCCTTATCATCTGGGCAAGCAGAGCGAGCGCCGAGAGCTGGTTTCAAGGCAGGCGAAAGTGGGTGGCTTTCCCATTGTCTACGTCAACCAGGTAGGCGGGCAGGATGAGCTTGTTTTCGATGGAGGCTCTTTTGTTGTTTCTGCCGATGGCACGCTCAGTGCGACGGCGGAACATTTTGAGGAGGCTGAATACTCCTTGCAGATAGACTTTGCCCAGATACCCGCCGCTATTTCCGGGATGGATGTGGTGGTCGAGGAAAGCCAGCTACAATCTACCTGGCGCGCCCTGGTTCTCGGTGTGCGCGATTACGTCAATAAAAACCATTTCCCCGGTGTGGTGCTGGGTTTGTCCGGAGGTATAGATTCTGCCCTGACACTCGCCATTGCGGTAGAGGCACTGGGCGCGGAACGGGTGGAAGCAGTGATGATGCCGTTTCGTTACACCTCTCAGATGAGTGTCGAAGATGCCGCAGAGCAATCGGACACTCTGGGTGTATCTCATAAAGTCATTTCGATTGAGCCTATTTATGAGGCTTTTATGGCCAGCCTGGCCGACGAATTTGCAGGCACCAAACCCGATACAACTGAGGAGAACCTGCAGGCAAGGTGCAGAGGCGTTCTTCTGATGTCCATTTCCAACAAGAAAGGTGCCCTGGTGCTGACCACGGGCAACAAGAGTGAGATGGCTGTGGGCTATTCAACCCTGTACGGCGATATGGCGGGGGGGTTGGACGTGCTTAAGGATGTGCCCAAAACAATGGTGTTTGCATTATGCCGCTACCGTAACACCCTGGGGCCCTGTATCCCCCAGCGGGTTATCGACCGGCCTCCCTCGGCAGAATTGGCTCCCGACCAGAAAGACGAAGACAGCCTGCCACCCTATGACATCCTGGACAAAATTCTGGAATTGTATGTGGAGCGCGATTATAGCGCTGAGGCAATTATCGCCATGGGGATGGACAGGGAGCAGGTGCAGCGAGCATTGCGCCTGGTGGATTTGAATGAATACAAACGCCGTCAGGCACCGGTGGGAATACGGATTACCCAGCGGGGTTTTGGCCGCGACCGGCGTTACCCGATCACCTCCGGCTGGACAATCGGCGACTAGGGTGTGGTTTAGAGCCTGGTGCGGTTATCAAATTGCGGGGGCTGGGGTGGGTCGAATAAACCGAACGACAGTTTATTGATCCAGGAGCGCTGTAAGCCATCCAGGGTGTAGACACTCTGGAATTCGCTATTTTTATCCAGGGAAGGGTGGTTGGGATAATTCAGTGCCAGGGTATCAATACAGTCGTTTGCCAGGTCATCCAGGCCAAGTAGGATATAGCCTTGGGTCATTACCGCCAGCCCGTCCGCCACTGCGGGTGTTCTCTGGAAGTTTTCCACCACATAGCGGCCACGGTTAGTCGCCGCCATGTAGGCGCCGCGACGAAAGTAATAATTGGCAACGTTTATCTCGTGCCGCGCCAGCAGGTTGCGCAGGTGAACCATTCTGGCCTTGGCATCTGCGGCGTAGGGGCTGCCGGGGAATCGGGCCAATAGCTGGGCAAACTCAGCAAAGGCCTCTTTGGCATGGCTGGTATCGCGCAGGGTTTCATCGGTGGGTAGGAATCGGGCAAATATGTCTTCATTGCTGGTATAAGCCGCCAGCCCTTTCATGTAGTAGGCATAATCCACGCTGGGGTGCTGCGGGTGCAGGCGGATAAAGCGGTCTGCAGCCTCTACCGCAGCTTCATGCTCAAAGGCTCCGTAATGGGCATAGATCAGTTCCAACTGGGCCTGCTCGGCGTATTTGCCGAAGGGGTAGCGCGACTCCAGCATTTGCAGGGCCCGCACTGCCAGGTCGAAGTTATGGTTGCGCAGATGGCGCTGGGCATCTTCGTACATTTGTTGTTCCCCGGTATCGGCGGGGATATCGGGTAATTCATCGTTACTGGAGCAGCCGAAAATAAACAGGCTAAACAAAATGACAAGCGCGTATTTCAATGATTCCACCACATTCAGATTTGAGGACAGTATACTATCCTGCCAGGGCGGTATTTAACCACAGGCCGCCCGCCGCATAAACAGGAAATGTGATGACGCAGAAGGTTGAATTAAGTGCCCTGGTACCCGCCTCGCTGGATGGTAACCGTTTGGATCAGGTGGCGGCTCAGCTTTTTAGTGAGTATTCCCGCTCTCGATTGCAAACCTGGATCAAAAAAGGCGAGCTGCGCGTCGATGGCGAGCAACGCAGAATCAGAGATAAGGTAGCCGAAGGTATGTGCCTGAGTATAGAGGTAGAGCTGGAACCCGAGGTCAGTTGGGTGGCGCAGGAGATATCTCTGGACATAGTCTATGAAGACGACAGTATCCTTGTTTTAAACAAACCGGCGGGGCTGGTTGTCCACCCGGGGGCGGGAAACCCCGATGGTACGCTGGTGAATGCCCTGCTCAACCATTCATCCTACATGGCCAATCTGCCACGCGGTGGCATTGTGCATCGCCTGGATAAAGAAACCTCCGGCATTATGGTGGTTGCCAAGACCTTGCCCGCTCACACCCATCTGGTAAATCAGTTGCAAAAGCGCACGGTAAAGCGCGAGTATTGCGCTGTCTGTAGAGGCACAATGACCGGTGGGGGTACCATTAACGAACCCATCGGGCGTCACCCCAAACAGCGCAAGATGATGGCTGTGAGGGTGTTGGGTGGCAAGCCCGCTATCACCCACTACCGCCTGGTGACCCGTTTTGCCCATCACACCAGAATTGTAGTGAACCTGGAAACCGGGCGCACTCACCAGATTCGCGTGCACATGGCGCATCGCAAGTACCCCCTGATAGGCGACCCGGTCTACGGGGGACGTCCGCGTATTCCCAAGGGTGCCTCCGAGGAATTGATTACCACGCTGCGATCTTTTCCGCGGCAGGCACTGCACGCCCAGGCCCTGGGTTTGATCCACCCCGACTCGGGCGAGGAGTTGCATTTTGAGTGTCCCCTGGCCGAGGATATGGTTGACCTGCTGGATGTGCTGGGGCGGGAAGACCCCTGGGCACCAGAATAATTGTCGCCCCATGAGCGCTATTAAACCCGACTGGCCGGCACCTGCCAATGTCGTTGCTTTTTCTACCACACGGAAGGGTGGTTACAGCAAAGGTGTCTATCGGGGCCTGAATATTGCCCAGCATGTGGGTGATGATGGCGCTGTGGTGTTACAAAACCGGCAGTTACTCAATCGAGAGTTATCGGCAGGCACTGCGGTACAGTGGTTGACTCAAGAACATGGCGTGAATGTGGTGCCTGCTGGTGACACCGCTGAGGCCCCTGTGGCGGATGCCAGTTGGACCGGCGAGTCTGCTTTGGCCTGTGCTGTGATGACAGCTGACTGCCTACCCGTTTTATTCTGCAGTGAAAATGGCGAGAAAGTGGCAGCGGCGCATGCCGGCTGGCGAGGGCTTGCCGGCGGTGTGTTGGAGGCCTGCGCAGAGGCAATGGAAGCCGATGCCGGTGGAATTATGACGTGGCTGGGTCCGGCCATCGGGCCGAACTCCTTTGCAGTGGGTGGAGAGGTGATAGAGCAGTTTTTGTCTACATCTGCACCAGGGCAACATAATGCTGTGCTTCAATGTTTTAAAGCGCAATCCAGCCGGCCGGGGTTTTATCTGGCAGACTTATATGGCCTGGCTAGAATTCGATTACACAGCGTTGGTATATCGAAGATTTATGGCGGGGGATTGTGTACATATGCCGATGCAAGTCGCTTTTACTCCTATCGCCGCGATGGTGAGACCGGCCGTATGGTCACACTGATTGCCATAGGCCCGCGTTAAACAAATAAATCCCGCACTTGAAATAAGGGTATTTCGGCCCCATATACAAGCTCAGAGATGAATGAATTTACCCGTGCCCGGCGCCACAATGTTCGGGCGCAAGGAGAGCTTAAGGTATGAGAATGGATAAACTGACCAATCAATTGCAGCTTGCTCTGGCGGATGCGCAATCCCTGGCGCTTGGCAAGGACCATAGTTTTATTGAGCCCATACACCTACTGGGCGCACTGTTGCAGCAGCAGGGGGGCTCCAGCCGTCCCCTGTTACAGAAAGCCGGTGCCAATGTTGCCGACCTGATTTCTGCAGTAGATGCGGCGATACAGGCTCTACCCACGGTGAGTGGTACCGGTGGGGAAGTGCATATGTCGCCCGACCTGGGAAAAATACTTAATCTCACGGACAAGATGGCCCAGCAGGGGGGAGATACGTATATTTCCAGTGAGTTGGTGCTGCGTGCCATGCTCGAAAGTAAAAATAAGGCAGGGGAATTATTAAAAGCCCACGGTGTCGCCGGCCCTGAATTGCTTACAGCAATTGCCGAGGTTCGCGGAGGCGAGAGCGTGGACAATCCGCAAGCGGAGGAGTCACGCCAGGCCCTGGATAAATATACAATTGATCTTACTGAACGCGCAGAGCAGGGCAAGTTAGACCCGGTTATTGGCCGCGATGACGAAATAAGACGCACCATCCAGGTTTTGCAGCGTCGCACCAAAAATAACCCTGTATTAATTGGTGAGCCCGGTGTGGGAAAAACTGCGATTATCGAGGGCTTAGCCCAGCGTATCGTCAATGGCGAGGTGCCCGAGAGCCTGCGTGACAAGCGCATCCTGTCCCTGGATTTGGGTGCCCTGCTGGCGGGTGCCAAGTTCAGGGGTGATTTTGAGGAGCGCTTGAAAGCCGTATTGAATGAGCTGACCAAACAGGAGGGGCGCATCATCCTGTTTATCGATGAGTTGCACATGATGGTGGGTGCCGGTAAGGCCGAAGGTTCCATGGACGCGGGCAATATGCTCAAGCCGGCACTGGCTCGCGGTGAATTGCATTGTGTGGGAGCCACCACTCTGGATGAGTATCGCCAGTACGTGGAAAAAGACAAGGCGCTGGAGCGTCGCTTTCAGAAAGTGCTGGTGGAGGAGCCCAATGAAGAGGACACCATTGCCATTTTGCGCGGCCTGAAAGAGCGTTATGAAGTGCACCACGCTGTAGATATCACTGACAGCGCCATTATTGCAGCTGCCAAACTGTCACAGCGGTATATCACCGATCGACAGTTGCCCGATAAAGCCATTGACCTTGTGGATGAGGCCGCCAGCTGGATTCGCATGGAAATCGACTCCAAACCGGAGGCAATGGATAAGCTCGAACGTCGCCTTATTCAGTTAAAAATTGAGCGTGAAGCGGTCAAGAAAGACAAAGACCCCGCAGCAAAAAAACAACTGGAACTGCTGGCTGGACAGATAGAAAAGGCCGAACGTGCATTCTCAGACCTGGACGAAGTGTGGAAGGCTGAAAAGGCCTCCTTGCAGGGTGCCGCCCAGATCAAGAGCGAGTTGGAGCAGGCCAAACTGGAGATGGATGCGGCCAGGCGCAAGGGTGACTTGACCCTGATGTCTGAGCTTCAATACGGCCGGATGCCTGAGTTGGAGAAGCAGCTGCTGGCAGCCCAGGCAGCAGAGAATGTAGAGCACACCCTGTTGCGCAACAAAGTTACCGATGAGGAAATAGCGGAAGTTGTTTCGCGTTGGACCGGTATCCCTGTGGCGAAAATGTTGGAGGGTGACAGGGAAAAGCTGTTGCGCATGGAAGATTTCTTACATGCCAGAGTGGTTGGGCAGGATGAGGCGGTTATCGCCGTATCCAATGCGGTGCGCCGCTCACGGGCCGGCTTGTCTGATCCCAATAGGCCTAATGGTTCGTTCCTGTTTCTGGGGCCAACCGGTGTGGGTAAAACCGAGTTGTGCAAGGCACTGGCGGAGTTTTTGTTTGATTCTGAGCAGGCCATGATTCGGGTAGATATGTCTGAGTTCATGGAAAAGCACTCTGTGGCCCGATTGATTGGGGCGCCTCCGGGTTATGTGGGTTATGAGGAGGGTGGCTATTTAACCGAGGCAGTTCGCCGTCGTCCCTACTCACTGCTTTTGTTGGACGAAGTGGAAAAAGCCCACCCGGATGTTTTCAATATTCTGTTGCAGGTGCTGGAAGATGGCCGCCTCACCGATGGTCAGGGGCGCACTGTAGATTTTAGAAATACCGTGATTGTAATGACCTCTAATATGGGTTCAGACCTGATTCAGGAGCTGGCCGGGGAGGAGAACTACGATGCTATGAAGGCCGCAGTTATGGGCGTTGTGGGAAACCATTTTCGCCCCGAGTTTATCAACCGGATAGACGAGTCTGTGGTATTCCACCCCCTGACTCTTGAGCAGATTCGTGGCATTGCACAGATACAACTGCAGTCTTTGAAGGGTCGATTAAAAGAGCGGGAGCTTGAGCTCGATATCAGTGATGCTTTTGTCGACCAGCTTGTTTCAGCGGGCTTTGATCCTGTGTATGGAGCGCGGCCCTTGAAACGCGCGATTCAACAGGAGTTAGAGAACCCCCTGGCGCAGCGGATATTGGCTGGGGAGTTTGAGCCGGGGCAGACTATTGTTGCCGATTATAGTGACGGGGGGGCGGAGTTTAGCTCTAAGTAACTATTGGGGTTGGCTGTTTAGTTGCAGTGTGTGGCAATGAGGCTTCGCGCCTCATTCCTCTGCGCCTCTTTTTCCTCCTCACTTAGATACTGGTACTCGCCATCGCTGTCGGGAAGTCTGATTCTGGCGTAGGTATTAAGCGTGGTGAGGTTTTGCTGTGCATGCGCACATATTTCCGGGTCTTTCTTTACCGGGTCGGGTTTTGTCTCAACGAGCTCAAAGTCATTGCGAAGAGTGGGTTCTATCTTGGCGGGCACAGCACCCTCAGCCGAGTTTACCCGGCGAACAAGGCTTGAGCCCGACGCCACCACTTCATAGTTAACGCCTTTGGGCGGTGGGCGATCACTGTGTACTGGGTTGCCCCATTTATCTGTCCAGCGGTAGTATGCCTCACCCGCCAAGCTAACAGTGCTGCCCGACGCGACAAGTGTTGCGATTAATATGAGAGAACTTAAAAATTTCATAGGTTTCACGTTCGGTTGCCCCGCTGCGTTCTTGCCGCACTGTTGTTTTCTTACCATCCCAGTATGCCGTTATTTTCCCTAAAAAACTCCCAATACTTCCTTTTTGGCAACTTTGTCCTAAATGCGGATAAATCACTAATTAATGCTATGCGGTTGACTTTAAACGCTTTCCCGCCAACAATGACAGGGTCTTTCAAGTGGCAACGGCTAATGTTGAGTACCCTCGACCTCTGGCTCACTGCAGTAATCCGATTATTTGCTGCAGCTGCTTGTTAGTCCCGTATTTAGCCTGTGTCATATCGACCAGGTTAAGGGCCAGACACTGCGCTACCCCGCAGGGCGACCGATACACTTCAGTTCGTGATCGTAATTCCCCTATGGAGCGTCCCATTGACCGCTTGAAGGGGTTGCTTGGGAGCAGTGCGTTGAGCCTTTTTTGGGGTGGAGGCGCATTCAAATGCCAGTCCGGTATTTGTTCAGCACCGTCCACACGTTATCAGTTAGTTTGAAATTCCCGGGAGAGGGTTACGCCCCGGTGACTTCAGATATTAAGGAGAATTGACGTGGAGTTGTTATCAGGTGGCGAGATGGTCGCCAGAGCACTGGAAGACGAGGGAGTTGAGTTTATATTCGGCTACCCCGGTGGAACGGTTTTACATATTTACGATGCCCTGTTCAAAGATTGCAAAGTGCCACATATTTTGGTTCGCCACGAACAGGCTGCCACCCACGCGGCCGATGGTTATGCCCGTGCAACCGGCAAGCCCGGTGTGGTGCTGGTTACCTCCGGCCCCGGTGCTACCAATGCTATTACCGGCATCGCCACCGCTTATATGGACTCGATTCCCCTGGTCGTGCTCTCCGGCCAGGTGCAAAGTCACCTGATTGGCGAGGATGCTTTTCAGGAGACAGATATGTCCGGTATCTCCCGGCCGGTCGTCAAACACAGCTTTATGGTCAAGTGTGCCGAAGATATTCCGCTGATGATAAAAAAGGCTTTTCATATAGCCACTACTGGACGCCCCGGTCCGGTGGTTATTGATATTCCCAAGGATTACACCCGGCCCGACCAGAAGTTTGAGTACCACTACCCTGAATCAGTGAAGTTACGCTCCTATTCTCCCGCTCAGCGGGGGCATACCGGGCAGATAAAAAAGGCGGCGAGACTGCTGTTGGCGGCCAAGCGCCCGGTAATTTATGCCGGGGGTGGTGTGGTGATGGGAGAGGGCACCGAGCTGCTCATAACATTGGCAAAATTGCTGAATTTCCCCGTCACCAACACATTGATGGGTTTGGGTGGTTATCCGGGCACCGACCGTCAATGCCTGGGTATGCTGGGCATGCACGGCTTTTATGAGGCCAACATGGCTATGCACCACAGTGATGTGATTTTGGCAGTGGGCGCGCGCTTTGATGATAGGGTTACCAACACGGTAGATAAATTCTGCCCCGGTGCCAAGATTATCCATATTGATATCGACCCCACATCAATATCGAAAACGGTGACTGCCGATATTCCAATTGTCGGCCCCGTGAAATCTGTCTTGACGGAACTGCTCAACCAACTGACGTTGTTACAGGAAAAAGATACCGATTTACTCGATGTAGATGCCATTGCCCGCTGGTGGACTCAAATTGATGAGTGGCGCGCGAATCATGGATTGCTTACTGGGCAGCGCTACCGCGACAGTGAGTTTATCCAGCCGCAGCAGGTAATAGACAGCCTGTACCGAATTACAAAGGGAGATGCTTTTGTTACGTCTGATGTCGGCCAGCACCAGATGTTCGCGGCTCAGTACTATCCTTTCGACAAGCCCAGACGTTGGATCAATTCTGGTGGCCTGGGCACTATGGGCTTTGGTTTGCCCGCAGCCATAGGTGTGCAGTTAGCCTTTCCGGGCCGGGATGTGGCCTGTGTGACCGGTGAAGGCAGTATTCAGATGAATATTCAGGAGTTGTCCACCGCCACCCAGTACAAGACGCCGGTAAAAATTATCAATCTGCGCAACAACTATCTCGGTATGGTCAAGCAGTGGCAGGATATGCAGTATGAAGGGCGCTATGCAATGAGCACCTACGAGGACTCTCTGCCCGACTTTGTGAAGTTGGTTGAAGCTTATGGTCACGTGGGCTTTCAGGTCGATAAATTATCAGAGCTCGATGACAAGATGGCAGAGGCTTTTGCCTTGAAAGACAAACTGGTCTTCCTCGATATCAATATTGACCCTATGGAGCACGTGTATCCCATGCATGTGGCCCCCAATGGGTCGATGAAAGATATGTGGTTGAGCAAGAACGAGAGGACCTGATATGAGACGTATAATTTCTATATTAATGGAGAACGAAGCCGGTGCACTGTCTCGCGTTGTGGGCCTTTTTGCCCAGCGTGGTTACAACATCGAAACCCTGAATGTGGCGGCCACGGACGACCCAACGTTGTCCCGTTTAACCCTGACTACGTTTGGCGATGACTGCAGAATTGAGCAGATTACCAAGCAGCTCAACAAGTTGATTGATGTGGTCAAGTTGGTGGACTTAACCGAGGGCGCCCACGTTGAGCGTGACCTGATGTTAATTAAAGTACGTGCGACGGGTGACTTGCGTGAAGATGTGAAGCGCACTACCGATATCTTTCGCGGACAGATTATTGATGTCGGGCCCAACGTCTATACCATTCAACTGACAGGTACCAGCGACAAGCTGGATTCCTTCGTCGAGGCCATGGCGGACTTTGATATTCTGGAGGTCGTACGGTCGGGTGTTGCAGGTATTTCGCGCGGCGAAAAAGTCTTAAGCCTTTGATGTAGGCTGGGCGGGACTCACTGGTTCATCTTCTACGAAAAGCCGTAACGCCGGTTAGTTCCACCCCTTTTCATGACACGCCGTAAATCCATCCATGGAGGCTCGGCTGCCGCGTCCCTGCGGCAGACGGTCTTGAAAAGGGGTGGAACTAACCAACGTTACTCCTGCGCGTACTTTTTCGGGCCCAGTGGTTCTCCCTGGGAATCCAACAGCGCATCAATATCTCTCAGAAGAGCGATAGCCTAAGGTTCAGTATTACTCCTTAGGAGAGACGCAGAGGCAGCGAAGCCCTTTATTGGACTGTGGAGCGCATGGATGCGCGATACAAGCCTCCATGGATGGATTCACGGCGTGTCCAATAAAGGGCTTCGCTGGCTGTGGGTTTCGGGTAATTAGTACTGAGCTTAAACTATCCGTTTCATAGCCGTCATATACCCACGCAATTTCTTGCCGATGGTCTCAACGGGGTGGCTGCGAATCGCCTCATTGATCACGATAAGCTCCTGGTTCTCCACACCGTTGTCGCCCTCAATACCTTTACCGATGACATCGGTATCGATTTTCGCCATAAAGTCTTTCAGCAGCGGGCGGCAGGCATGATCAAACAGGTAGCAACCGTATTCTGCCGTGTCGGAGATAACCACGTTCATTTCGTATAGTTTCTTGCGCGCAATGGTATTGGCGATGAGTGGTGTTTCATGCAGTGATTCGTAATAAGCTGACTCGTCGATGATGCCGGCTGACACCATAGTCTCGAATGCCAGTTCCACGCCCGCTTTAACCATGGCGACCAGCAAGATGCTGTGGTCGTAGAATTCCTGTTCAGTGATGTCCGCATTGGTATTGACCGTTTTTTCAAAGGCAGTTTCAGCGGTAGCGGCGCGCCAGCTGAGTAAATTGACGTCGTCGTTAGCCCAGTCTTCCATCATGGTTTTTGAGAAATGGCCGGTCATGATGTCGTCCTGGTGCTTCTCGTACAGGGGGCGCATGATACCTTTCAGTTCTTCTGCCAGATGGTAGGCGCGTATCTTGGCTGGGTTGGACAGGCGGTCCATCATATTGGTGATACCGCCGTACTTCAGGCCTTCTGTTACCGTTTCCCAGCCATATTGAATCAACTTCGAGGCGTAGCCAGGGTCGATACCTTTTTCGACCATTTTGTCAAAGCTCAGAATTGCACCAGTTTGCAGCATGCCGCAGAGGATGGTTTGCTCGCCCATCAGGTCTGATTTTACCTCGGCAATAAAGGAGGACTGCAATACACCTGCACGGTGCCCGCCGGTGCCCGCCGCGTAGGCTTTGGCCAATTCCATGCCGTTGCCGTTGGGGTCATTTTCGGTGTGTACCGCGATGAGGGTGGGAACGCCAAACCCGCGCTTGTACTCCTCCCGCACTTCCGTGCCAGGGCATTTGGGCGCAACCATAATAACAGTCAGGTCTTCGCGGACCTGCATGCCCTCTTCGACGATGTTGAACCCGTGTGAGTAGGCCAGGCAGGCGCCTTGTTTCATCAATGGCATTATTTGCTGTACGACACTGGTATGTTGCTTGTCGGGGGTCAGGTTGAGGACGAGGTCAGCCTGGGGAATGAGTTCCTCGTAGCTGCCGACCGTAAACCCGTTCTCGGTGGCATTTTTCCAGGATTGCCGCTGCTCGGAAATTGCAGCATCGCGCAGGGTGTAGGACACATCCAGGCCACTGTCGCGAAGATTGAGGCCCTGATTCAGGCCCTGTGCACCACAGCCCACGATGACCAGCTTTTTGCCGCGCAGCTTCTCCACGCCATCGGCAAACTCCGATTTATCCATAAAGCGGCATTTGCCCAATTGTTGTAACTGCAGACGCAGGGGTAAGGTGTTGAAGTAATTCTGTCCCATGATGGTTTCCTCTCGGGTGTATTCATTTGCTGTGCACTGTACTCCAATTCGGGTGTTGCGCATAATGCTATAATGTATATATAGTGTTGCATAATATGCAATACTGTATGAATTATGGATACAAAAGTGATGCGAGTGTTTCTATCAGTTGCAGATACACTCAACTTCAGCCGTAGCAGTGAACTGCTCCACATGAGCCTCTCAGCTGTCAGCCGAACTATTGCGCGACTGGAAGAGGAGTTGGGGCAAATATTGCTGGATAGGGATAATCGCAGCGTCAGTCTGACCCGTCGTGGGCGGGAATTTAGGGAGTATGCGCAGAAGGCCATGGATGACTGGCAACGCCTGAAGCACAAAATGGATAACAAAACTGCGCTGTCGGGTGACATCAGCTTATTTTGTTCGGTTACGGCCAGTTACAGCGTGTTGGCACCTATTCTGGAGGCCTACCGTGCAAGCCATCCGGCGGTGGCTATTATGATGCACACCGGTGATCAGGCGGATGGTATTGCCAGGGTATTGTCCGGCCAGGACGATATGGCAGTAACCGCCAGGCCTGACAATTTGTCCCAACGCTTGGCTTTTCTTACACTGCAGGAGTCCCCCCTGGTACTTTTTGCTCCCGCTGCCGATTGTACCGTACGTCAGTTAATGACTTCAGGGAATCCCTGCTCGGAAGGTTTTGACTGGTCCAGGGTGCCATTTATTGTGCCAGAGCGGGGCGTTAGTAAAGATCTCGTTGATCACTGGTTTCGCGATCAGGGGATTAGTCCACAGGTATACGCGCAAGTGGCTGGTCATGAAGCTATTGTGGCCATGGTGGGGTTGGGGCTGGGCGTGGGCATTGTCCCGGAGATAGTGATTGGCGCCAGTGGTATGAGCGATATGGTTACCAAGGTGGCGGTAGGCCACTCCTTGCCGGCACTGAAAATTGGTTTGTGCAGTCTCAGGTACCGACTGGAAAGCCCGCTTGTGCAGTCACTGTGGAATACCGCACAAACTAGAGGTAAACTGAGCGGATGAATGAAAAAGATGACAGCCTCCCGTCCGGAGAGGACAAAGAAGAAGTGGCAATTGGGCTTGCCCCCAGCCTTGACATGTTAATTGACGAACATGAAGAGGAGGTATCCGTAAATGGCGAGACGGTACGCCACAGAGGGATTTTTTTACTGCCCAACCTCATTACTACGGCAGGCTTGTTTTGCGGTTTTTACGCCATTGTTGCATCCATGCAGGGGCGTTTCGAAAGTGCTGCTATAGCAATCTTTTTTGCCGCGATTTTTGACGGTCTGGATGGACGCGTCGCACGCCTCACCAATACGTCAAGTAAATTTGGTGAGGAATACGATAGTTTGGCAGATATGGTGTCCTTTGGTGTGGCCCCCGCACTGGTAATGTATAGCTGGGGCTTGAGTGACCTTGGAAAGATTGGCTGGAGTGCCGCCTTTGTTTATGTGGCTTGTGCTGCCTTGCGCCTGGCCAGGTTTAATACCCAGATTGATACGGCAGACAAAAACTACTTCACCGGGCTGGCGAGCCCCGCCGCGGCGGCTATTATTGCCAGCACGGTATGGGTTTGTCACGACTTCGGATGGGTAGGGGAACATCTTCCGTCTGAAGTTTCCATAATGGTCAGCCTCTTGACGGCGGCTACCGGCATGTTGATGATGGCCAATTTTCCTTATTACAGCTTCAAGGGCATCGACCTACATGGTCGGGTGCCATTTTTTGTGATGATATTAATTGTTCTGGGCATAGGGTTTGTGACCTTGGACCCCCCTCGCATATTACTGATGGCTTTCCTTGCCTATGGTGCGTCCGGGCCGATAACTTTTCTTATAAAACGCCGAAATAAACAACTTAGCTAAGATATATACCCTAGCTTTTTTTGGGGAGAGGAGTACTCTCCCGGCCACCATTTTAAAATTTCCCACTACTTTGTGTTATCCATTACTCAGGAGAGCTAAACCATGATTTATTCCGGCAAATCCATAACGGTCGAATTACTCGACGATGGTATCGCCGAACTGAAGTTTGACCTTCAGGGCGAGTCCGTCAATAAATTTGACAAGGCAACGGTGGAAGATCTGGCTGCTGCCGTAGCGGCGATCAAAGGCGAAGCCAGTGTCAAAGGTATTATCGTTACCTCTGGCAAGGGCGTATTTATCGTCGGGGCCGACATTACTGAATTCGTCGAGATGTTTAAATTGGATGAGGATGAGATAGCCGGTTGGTGCCTCAAGTCCAATGACGTTTTTAATGCCTTTGAGGACCTTGATGTCCCCAAGGTCTGTGCCATTAACGGCATAGCGCTGGGTGGAGGGCTGGAAATGGCCCTGACTTGCGATTTTCGTGTGATGAGTAACAAGGCTCAGGTGGGCTTTCCGGAAGTGAAGCTTGGGCTTTACCCCGGATTTGGCGGCACCGTTCGATCACCACGGCTTATGGGTGTCGATAATGCCGTGGAGTGGATCTGTGCTGGTGGGCAACACCGTGCAGACAAAGCACTGAAGGACGGAATGGTCGATGCGGTTGTGGAGCCGGATCAGGTTCGTGCCAGTGCGATTAATCTCGTTAGCCAATGCTTGTCCGGGAAGATAGACTTTCGGGCCAAGCGGCAAGAAAAACTTGATCCATTGGAATTGCCAGATACCGAGAAAATGATGGCATTCCATACCTCAAAGTCATTTGTAGCGCAGCAAGCCGGTAAGAATTTCCCTGCACCCATTGCAGCAGTGAAGGCCATGGAGGCTCATGCAGGTATGAGTCGTGATGATGCATTAGTAGTGGAAGCCGCGGGGTTTGCCAAGGTTTCAAAAACTCCCCAGGCAACTGCCATGGTTGGCTTATTTCTGGCAGATCAGGCGGTTGCCAAAGCCAATCGCGGGTATGCTAAAGGTGCGAAGGATATCGCTCAGGCCGCTGTTCTGGGAGCGGGGATCATGGGCGGCGGCATTGCTCACCTGTCGGCATCCAGGGGCACGCCTATTATCATGAAGGATATTGCCGCCCCTGCTCTTGATTTGGGCATGAGCGAGGCAAGCAACCTTCTGGCTAAACGTGTGTCACGTGGCCGAATGGACCCGGCGAAGATGGGTGCTATTCTATCTTCTATTCGTCCCACGCTTAACTACGGCAACTTTGATGACGTCGATGTTGTTGTAGAGGCCGTTGTTGAGAACGAAAATGTTAAAAAATCCGTATTGGCGGAAGCGGAAACAAAGCTCAAGGATGACGCTATTCTGGCATCGAATACCTCGACTATTTCCATCACGCGGCTGGCAGAATCCTTGCAGAGGCCCGAAAACTTTGCTGGCATGCATTTCTTTAACCCGGTACATATGATGCCCCTGGTCGAGGTTATTCGCGGTGAAAAGACCTCGGACGAGACAGTGGCAACGCTGGTCGCCTACGCCACAAAAATGGGCAAGAAGCCAGTTGTAGTCAATGACTGCCCTGGTTTTTTGGTTAACCGTGTTCTGTTTCCCTATTTTGCAGCTTTTGCAATGTTGGTGCGTGATGGTGCGGACTTCCAGGTGGTCGACAAGGCGATGGAGAAATTTGGCTGGCCCATGGGCCCCGCATACCTGATGGATGTTGTCGGAATGGACACGGGTGTGCACGCCGCCGCTGTTATGGCAGAGGGTTTCCCCGATCGTATGCAGCATGAGTTCAAGGATGTCTCAGAGGTGATGTTTGAGAACAACCGTCTCGGCCAGAAGAATGATATGGGCTTTTACAAGTATGAGCTGGATCGTAAAGGTCGCAAGCAGAAAGTGGTCGATGAGCTGACCTACGAGCTGATCAAGCCCCACGTTGGTGACTCGGCAGAATTTGAAGCCGATGAGATTGTCACCCGCATGATGATCCCGCTGTGTACGGAAATTGTCAGGTGTCTGGAGGACAATATTGTAGGGTCCGCCGTAGAAGCGGATATGGCCCTGATTTACGGTATTGGTTTCCCGGTTTTCCGGGGTGGTGCCATGCGTCACATCGATTCAATTGGTGTAAAAGAATTTGTTGCTCTGTGCGATCAATATGCTCATCTGGGCAAATTGTATGAAGCACCCCAGATGCTGAAGGACATGGCGGCCAGCGGCCAGTCATTCTTCGGTTAACGCACAGACTCAGGAGTAATAGAAATGAGCTTGAATGATAAAGATGTCGTTATTGTAGATGCCGTTCGTACACCCATGGGAAAATCCCGTAACGGTATGTACAGGAATGTGCGTGCTGAGAACCTCTCCAGCCTGCTGGTTAAAGCTTTGCAGGAGCGTAACCCTGGCTGGGATGTTGCCCAGACAGAAGATGTTATCTGGGGCTGTGTAAATCAGACCCTGGAGCAGGGTATGAATGTCGCAAGGATTATCGGCATGATGGCCGGCTTGCCACGCACGGTTGCCGGGCAAACAGTCAATCGGCTATGTGGTTCTTCAATGCAGGCCCTGCACACAGCAGCGCAGGGCATTATGACTGACAATGGTGATGTGTTTGTCGTCGGTGGCGTGGAGCATATGGGTCATGTTGCCATGACTCACGGTGTAGACCTGAACCCGGCGGCATCGAAGGTTGTGGCGCGGGCTTCTGCAATGATGGGCTTAACCGCAGAAGCGCTGGGTATGATGTACGGGATTACCCGCGAGCAGCAGGATGCTTTTGCCATGCGGTCTCACCAAAAGGCCTGGGAGGCGACCCAGCAGGGGCGCTGGAGCAATGAAATAGTGGCTATAGAAGGCCACGATGTGGATGGCAACAAGGTTCTGTGTGAAATTGATGAAGTTATTCGCCCTGAAACCACGATGGAAAGCCTGGCCAACCTGAAGCCGGTATTCGACCCCCGTAATGGTACGGTAACTGCAGGTACATCATCGGCCCTGTCCGACGGTGCTGCCGCGCTGCTGGTAATGAGTGCCCAGAAAGCCAGCGAACTTGGCCTGAAGCCGCGCGCCAAAATTCGCGCAATGGCGGTGGCCGGCTGTGATGCCGCGATTATGGGCTATGGCCCTGTTCCTGCTACACAGAAAGCTTTGGCCAGAGCGGGTCTGACCATTGAGGATATCGATTATGTGGAGCTCAATGAAGCTTTTGCAGCTCAGTCGCTACCTGTGATCAAAGATCTGGGCTTGAGTGATGTTGTGGAGGAGAAAGTGAACCTTAATGGGGGTGCTATTGCTCTCGGGCATCCACTGGGTTGCTCCGGTGCGCGTATTACCGGCACACTGCTTAATGTTATGGAAGGTCAGGATGGTACGTTGGGTCTGGCGACCATGTGCATTGGCCTGGGGCAGGGAATAGCTACGGTTATTGAGCGGGTTTAAATCATAAGTCCCTGGGGCGATTAAATGAACCGCGCCATGGACTTGTTTTTAGCGATAGTCTAGCCGCGACAGTTGGGTGGAACCCTGGTTGTGTCAATACCGTTCGTGGGTGCAGGGCGACATTCCCATGTTAGATAGCCATCTACTATTGTTGGAACAAGCTGCAACTTATTATTACTGCCAATCCCCGGGATATCAATTGAGACTGTAATAATACCGGTACCATTGTCATCGTCGTCTTTTTCCACTTCAAGTCGGCTAATGTGATCAAATTTTGCATAGGAATCAGGATCTGGTAAACCTGCCTGCCTATTGGTCTCGGGGAACTTATTGTTACCTGCGTAATAGGATGTAACAGCCGTTTTTGCTTCACTCGCAAACGTTAGCCCCTCGGATACTTTTGAGCGCATCATAAAGTTACTGTAGGCCGACAAAGCAATGGTAGCCAGAATACTTATAATGGCAATAACCACCATCAGCTCAATGATGGTAAACCCATTGTGTTTTTTTTGTCCCCTCGCATGAGGAGGCCTGCCCACTTCCCGGCTGTAGATGTTCATTACTCGGCGTCCTCTGTTGTGAGGTGTGAGAGTTCTTCCTTGAGTTTATTTAGTAATTCACGAGTGTCTTCGTCTTGAGACTGTGCTTCGTCCAGTTGTTGGGCGACGTCCTTGAGCCTGACGATAGTTGAGCGCAAAGAAGAAAAACTATCATTCATTTCTCTTGCCGTGTCCAAAAACATATCTTTGCGCCGCAAGTCGATGTGAGCAGTAAAATCTCCGTGGCCCAGTTTTGCAACTTCGCGTGAAAACACATAGATAGGGCCCGCAATCTTGTGGCTGGCCCTAAGGCTGCCATACCAAACACCAGCGATCAGTATCGATTCAATAGCAGCGAGCCCCAGAGTGGATGCCATATCCATAACCAATGGGTGGTCTGAGGGATACAGCATCCGAATAATGACAAATAGATTAACGGCCAATACCGTTAAGGCAACGACCAATATCGAGTACTGATACTGAAAATTCTTATTAATAACAATAGTTTGTCGGCGATTTTCCATAATATAAAGTGCCCAGTGTTGTTATAGCCGACAAGCATATTACGGACAAAAGCTGGTAACAAGTAAAACGGGTTACACCGGGCAATAATTTGGCAGAGTGTGAGTTGGGTCTCTAGGCGTGAGTAGTAGTCGTAGGGTTTGCAAATACCGAGCCCGTGAGAACACCTTGAGTTCTGATAATCACAATGCAGGGGAACCAAGTTGCAAGTCCATACTCTGACTATGCATAAGAATCATCTTGTGGAGTTCACGGCAGTGAGTAAGAAATTTGTTGTGCCAGGCATCGCCTCTTCAGAAATTACACCTGAAAGTGTCTACCTGAATCGTAGACGCTTTATACAGGCTGGAGTTGGGGCAACTCTGGCCGTCTCGGCTGCGAGCTCTATGGTGTATGCAGCCAGCACAGGCGGGGCTACTCTACATTATCGCGCCGCAACAAAGGCAGATGGCGCATTTTATACTGACGAGACTCAAACGCCCTCCGGTGATGTTTCCTCGTACTGCAATTTCTATGAGTTTGGCACAGGTAAAACCGATCCTGCGAGCTATGCCCACGAGATGTCAGTAGATTCCTGGGAGTTGGAGGTTGTCGGTGAAGTAAACAAGCCAGGGAAACTTTATCTTGAAGATATCATGTCCAGTTTTGATCTGGAGGAGCGCATTTATCGTCTCCGGTGTGTAGAGGCGTGGTCCATGGTTGTTCCCTGGGTGGGGTTCCCTCTTTCTCAGTTACTTGCCCGTTTTGAGCCTAACAGTAGGGCGAAGTATGTGGAGTTTCGGACACTTAATAACCCTAAACAGATGCGCGGTACGCGATCCTTTACCAGTATTATCGATTGGCCCTATACAGAGGGGTTACGCATGGATGAAGCCATGAACCCCCTGGCATTGATGTCGGTTGGCCTCTATGGAAAAACGCTCCCCAATCAAAATGGTGCGCCCATTCGCCTGGTGGTGCCCTGGAAATATGGCTTTAAGAGTATAAAGTCCATTGTTCAAATTCGTCTTACCGATAAAAAACCGACAACATCCTGGGAAACACTGGCCCCTCGCGAGTATGGTTTCTATGCCAATGTAAACCCTGAGGTAGATCACCCGCGCTGGAGCCAGGCACAAGAGCGTCGCTTGCCCTCAACTTTATTTAATCCCAACCGTATCGCCACCCTGCCGTTTAATGGTTACGGGGAACAAGTAGCCAGCCTGTACTCGGGTATGGATCTGAGGAAGTATTTCTAGAGAGCTTCCCGAATGAACGTAATGACCAGAGCCACAGTGTTTGTTCTGTGCCTGCTACCTTTTGTTTACCTGGTGTATGCGAGCCTTAATGGGCTCGTCGGCCCTGATCCTGCTGAGGCCATCATGCACTCCACCGGTGAGTGGGCCGCTCGCTTCTTATTGTTGAGCTTGTTGATCTCGCCTGTAAGGCAATGGTCTGGTTGGGCGGCTTTGTTAAAGCTGCGCCGCATACTGGGTTTGTATGCGTTTTTCTATAGCTGTGTTCATTTGGCCACTTTCGCGCACTTTTATGTGGGTTGGGCACTGCCTGCCCTACTGGAGGAGTTGCTTGAACGCCCCTATATCACGCTGGGTTTTAGCGCTTGGCTGGTGATGTTGCCACTGGCCCTCACCTCAACCCGGTTCATGCAGCGCAAGTTACGCAAAAATTGGCAGCGTTTACACCGACTTGTCTACCCCGCTGCCATTGCGGTGTGTCTGCATATCCTGTGGCAGGCGCGCTCTGATGTAGGCGAGCCCTTGATCTATATTATTTTGTTTGGATGGGTGCTGATTTGGCGATATTTTCGCCATCGAAGACGTAGCTAATTGATTGTTTTTTGGGTGGTTTTTGTTCAATTTAAAATAAATTGAAATTATTTTCCAAAAGGGCTTGCAGGGGGGCAATCCATCCGTATAATGCGCTCCTCAGTCAGGGGGTCACCCCCTACTGTAACTCGCATCCTGCGCGGTGCTGAGAGTTGTTTAACAAGAAGATGAAGACAGATGTGTGGGCACTTGTTGGAGTAGTTGTCACAACTATTCAGACACAACAAGTGTTCATAAATTCATTACGAATTATGATTTCGAATTGT
>JAUVBI010000031.1 GCA_030591305.1 Pseudomonadota bacterium | reverse complement strand
TCAATCATCCTGAAGGAGACTCATCGTGACATCACTCCCCATTGAACTGGAAATGCTGCTGTGGTCAGCCATTTTATATTTCGTCCAGATTATGCTGCCCGCTGGCGCTGTCGACGTAAAGGAAGGGGCGGCATTCGGCGTTAGTAACCGCGAAAATGCCCCCGACAACAGTGTCTGGGTTGACAGGGCCGAGAGGGCTTACAGAAATATGGCCGAGAGCCTGCTGCCCTTTGCCTGCGTGGTGATGGTTGCAGTCAGCAGCGGCAACACCGGCGAAGCCAGTGCCATGGGCGCCACCGTGTTCTTCTTCTCACGCCTGGCCTATGCCGTGCTGTACCCGGCGGGAATCACACCCTTTCGCTCCATCGCCTGGTTCGGTGGCCTTATCGGCACAGGGATGATTATTTATCAGGTTCTGTAGCCAGCTGTAAAAACGGCCCATCCACACAGAGCCGGCGGCCATCCGGCGCTGCACAGGCGCCACAAACCCCCACACCACATTTGGTCAGGTAATCAATAGCCGTGTATATCTGCTCAGGTGCGCAGAACTCACGCTGCACCGCCACGGCGGCATGCACCATGGGCTCGGGGCCGCAGTTATAGAACACCAGGTTCTTGCGCTCTTGCTCGGACATTTCCTGCAAGCGCTGGCGCAGCAACTCGGTTACCACCCCGTGAAAGCCACGGCTGCCGTCGTCGGTGGCAATATGCACATCGGCACAGGCCTCGCATTCATCGATAAAGTACAAGCGCTCGGCAGTGCGTGCACCGGCGAATATTTCAGGGCGGGCATCGGCACTGCCGTGATCCCTGGCCACTTGGTATACCGCAGCCAAGCCAGTGCCACCGGCAACTGCCATCACTTTTGAACCCTGGGGCGGATTAACCACAATACCGTGGGGGCCGCGCACATAGGCCTGTGCACCGGGCTCCATGGCAATTAATAGTTCGGTAAACTGTCCCAGATTTATTACTACCAGAGAAAAAGGGTCGTCGGTGAGGGCAGAAAACGGTTTCTCGCCCTGACCGGGAATCCACAGGAATATAAACTCACCCGCCTGTATATCCAGCTTCTGGTCGAAGGTTAGAATTGAAATATCGTCAGTGATCTTCTCGTTAGTGACCAGCGTTACGGGCCTGAAGCCCATATCGACATCGTATTGCACCAGGGATTCGGCCCCATTGCATGTCGATTCATCAGCGCCATTGTCGAAATCGGCTGCCAGTACCTTGAAGTAGCCCTCCATCTCATCGGTGGTCATGCCGATCAAGGCAGACCCCACACCGAAGATGCTGGCCCCCACCGATTGATAGGCGCGGGCATCATCGGCACAGCTGATACCGCCGCAGCCAATAATGGGGACATCCACATTTTTAGCTATTTCACGAACACATTTGAGGCCGATGGGCAGCACACCTTTGCCGGACATACCTCCCAACTCATTACTCAACACTGGGTATCCATGGGCGCTGGTCAGCCCCGGCCCGACCGTGTTAATGGCACACAGGGCATCGGCGCCACCAGCTACCGCCGCCTGGGCTATCTCGCCAATATTGGGGGCATTGGGTGTTAATTTGGGGATGACCGGAACATTCACTGCGGCCTTTACCGCTGCAGTGATCTCACGCACCAGCTGCGGATCCTGGCCCATGGCCATACCGTAGCCACTGGCGTGGGGGCATGACAGGTTTAGCTCCAGACCATCGGCAAAGGGGGCCAGTATACGAGCCACTGCCACAAATTCCTCCACACTGCCGCCGAATATGGAAATCAGCAGGAAGCGGTCTTCGGGCACCGCCAACTCGGCAAATAACTCGGCAGACTTATGTGCCCCGGGGTTGGTCAAACCCACGGCATTAACAAAACACCCCGGCGCATATTGACTGAATATAGGTTCCCGGTAGCCGGGTCGGGGCTCCAGGCCAATACTCTTGGTGGTCATCACCCCCACTTCAGGCATGGTGCGAAAAATGCGCTCAATAATCGGTACCGCGGTGGCTACAATCCCGGAGGGTATGGTAAAGGGGCCCGATATTGGCTTGCCTAAAAACTCTATTTCTGTAGGGGTATTCAAGGCTAGCGGGCTCCTTTTAATCGCTTGAGATTGGGGCGCATTATACCTGTTCGGCCCAAATTATGCTCTTTGCAAACTTCCGGTTATATAAAAAATGCTGTTCAGATCAATTCGATGTTTCACTTCTGGCTCTCGCTCTGGTTTTATACAGGTGTAGCTTCAGGCGGATGTCGGCACCACAAAAGTGCCTGAATCTCTCCTGATGGCTCGAAAACTAAAAAAGCACGGATATCGGAGATAGTATCTATGAGAAGACAGAAACGTGATATGAACGACAGAGCATTTGATCGTGGCTACCAGGCTGGCGTTAGTGGCCGTAGCAGCGATTTTTGCCCCCATAGCGCTGACGACCACCGTCAGAACTGGCTATCGGGTTGGCGGGAAGGCCGTTGTGATCAATGGGACGGTTTAACCGGCATATCTGCTGTTCAGCGAACACGAGAACACTGACCTTCTCCCCCTCAATCTACTAAAAGCAGCCTCTCTGGAGGCTGCTAATCGTGCATACTGCTCTGGGCCAGATCCAGTAGCTCGCGATTTGCCACGGCAAACATCGCAAAATCGGGTGCGTCTGTTGAATGCAGGTCGCTAAGCATTTGCTTCCAGCGCTGTATCAGGGTTTCCTCGTCGGACTCCCAGCGCTCCATACACAGGCTCATATCCCGCTTTTCACAGACGTGACGCAGGGCACCGGTTGCCAACTTGCGCTGCTGCCACTCCAGGTCTTCCATATAGGTATCACGAGCCAGTGCCTGCCACTCATTCTCGACCTTGGCAGAGACGATGAGGCTACTAAACCAATCCAGCTCCAGTTGTTCGCCCATTCTGAAGTAGAGCTCTGCCACTTCCAGCAGAGGCGATTCGGTTTCTGTCGCCGCCTGGATGATACCCAGGCCCGTATAGGCTTGCTCGGCAGTTGAAACTGTTTCCGCCAACGCCCTGGGAACGCCAGCGAGAATATAGCGCTTGCACAGTGCCCTATACTGCTCAGTAGCACGGGCGCCCACCATGTTGGCCAATGCTTCACGCAATTGTCCCAGGCCATCGCTGAAATCTGAAATGACCTTCGATGGAAGCAGGTTATATCGACGGTTTCGCAGCATCCATCTGACGCCGCGCTTCACCAGCCGGATCAGATGTAGCATCATCTCGGTCTGAACCCGGGCACTCACCTTGTGATCAAGCGCTTCTATCTCATCCCAAACTCGCGCCACCGAGTAGACTTCCATCACTGTGACAAAGGCCCTGGCCACATCGACCACCTGGGCACCGGTCGCTTTTTGCTGTCGACTTACAAAGGTCAGACCCATGCGGTTGACAATATCATTGGCGATCTGGGTGGCCATGATTTCCTTGTGCAAACGGTGATCCTGGATTTCCTGACCGTATTCATCGACCATTCTGGCAGGAAACGCCGTATTGACCGCGCCGGCCATATAGACGTCCTTGCCCAGATCGGATTTGATAAGTTCCTCTTTCAACAGCGCTTTACTGTAGGAAACAAGAATAGACAGCTCCGGGCGTGTCAACCCTTTACCCTGAACCTTGCGCTCGGCAAGGGCCTCGTCCGAGGGGATAAATTCCAGCTCACGGTCCAGGCGACCACTACTCTCCAAGGTTGTGATAAAGCGCCGGTATTCTCCATTGCGCTCCTCCGCCTGAAACTCTGCCAAACTAATTGCCTGCACCTGGCGATAGTTATTTTGCAGAACCAATTCAGCAATACTGTCGGTCATCTCTTCCAGCAGCTTATTGCGATGCCTCTCGGTCAGGTCACCCCGTGCCACCACAGCATTGAGCAGTATCTTGATATTAACCTCGTGGTCTGAACAATCTACCCCGCCAACATTATCGATAAAGTCTGTGTTAGAGCGCCCCCCATTCAAACCGAATTCTATCCTTGCGAGCTGGGTCATGCCAAGATTGCCGCCCTCTCCTATGACCTTGCAGCGAAGTTCCCCGGCATTGAGACGTACCGCATCATTGGCCTTGTCGCCGACATCCATATGAGACTCGGAACTGCTTTTCACATAAGTGCCGATACCACCATGCCACAACAAATCGACCTGGGCCCGAAGAACATGTGAGATCAAGTCACTGGGGGTTAGATGGTCAACCTCAATGTCAAAACACTTCTTCATTTCAGGGGAGATGATTATAGATTTGGCAGAGCGTTTAAAAACACCACCACCGGCAGAAATCAGACCCTTTTCATAATCCGCCCAGCTGGAACGGGGCATCTCAAACAAGCGCTTGCGCTCGATAAAACTGCTAGCGGGATCGGGGCTGGGGTCGACAAAAATATGCATGTGATTGAACGCGGCAATAAGCTTGATATGCTTTGACAAGAGCATGCCATTGCCAAAAACATCTCCCGCCATATCTCCAATGCCCACAACTGTGAAATCGGTTTTCTGGATATCGACATCAAACTCGCGAAACAGACGCTGCACCGAAACCCAGGCACCCCTGGCGGTAATCGCCATTTTCTTGTGGTCATAACCAACGCTGCCACCGGAGGCAAAAGCGTCCCCCAGCCAAAAGTTATATTCTGCCGACAGGGAGTTGGCGATATCAGAAAAGGTCGCCGTTCCCTTGTCAGCTGCCACCACGAGATAGGGGTCTTCCTCATCCTTGACCACGACCTGGGGAGGGCTAACAATGCCAGCGTCTGTACGGTTGTCGGTTAAATCCAAAAGGCCTCGGATAAATATTTTGTAGCACTCGATGCCCTCTTTCTGCACCTCATCGCGCGACATATCCGCCGTGATTCTACGGGGGATAAAGCCACCCTTTGCACCCACCGGGACAATGACAGCATTTTTAACCTGTTGCGCTTTCACCAGCCCCAATACTTCCGTACGGAAATCTTCAGCGCGATCGGACCAGCGCAAACCGCCCCGCGCAACCTTTCCGCCACGCAGGTGTACACCTTCGACCCGGGGCGAATACACAAAAATTTCGAACATGGGTACAGGCTTGGGCATATCCGGAATATCACCCGGACACATCTTGAAAGAGAAGTAGGACTTAAGCTCACCGCGCATGTCTTCCTGGAAAAAATTTGTACGCTGGGTTGCTTTAATCACCATGATGAACTGGCGAATGATGCGGTCTTCACCCAGGTTCTGGACATCGTCCAAAGAGTCCAATATTTTCTGTTCGACGGCTTCTTCACGCTGTGCACGCCAGTCGTCATCACCGTCAAAAACCGGAGAGAACCGGGTCAGGAACAGCTCCACAATGCCCGCTGAAATATGCAGGTGGTTGGCCATGGTCTCGGCGATATAGTCGATACTGTAGGGAAATTGGACCTGCCGCAGGTAGCGCGCATAGGCGCGCAGCAGTGCGATCTCGCGCCAACTCAAACGGGTACCAATTAACAATCGGTTAAAGGAGTCACTCTCGGCCTCGCCATACCAGATACGTGAGAACGCATCGGAAAACTCATCCTTCACCGTCTCCAGGTCAATGTCATGGGACAGGGCGTAGACCAGGCTGAACTCCTGTATCCAGTAGCGATCGCCATTGGCCCCGCGCACTTCATAGGGGCGCTCGGTGACCACGCGCAGCCCCAGGTTCTCCAAAATCGGCAGCACATCGGACAAAGGTAGGGATTCGCCCTTGTGATACAGGCGCAGGCGCAACAAATTGTCGCCCTCTTCCAGCAAGCGGTATAAATTCATCTCCAGGCCTTTGCCACCCACCAGGCGCTGAATACTTTTTATGTCGAGCACGGCAACCCGTGGATCAAAATCATCCCGGTAGCCGGGTGGAAAACCTCTGCCGAGGCTGGCAGTCAAACCCTCACCTTTTTCTTCACCAAACTCTTCTATCAATCGGTTGCGTAAGCTGTCTTCCCAGGAAAGTGTTGCCTGCACTATTTGCTCCTCAAGTTCTTCATGCTCATAGTTCACCTCTACTGTGGGATTCACCCGCAAAACAAAATGGACGCGAACCAGGATAGATTCGCTGAAGTGAGTGGTAAATTCTGACTCTTCGGCACCCAGTGCGGTGGTCAGAATATCCTGAATTTCTATTCTAAGTTCCGTGGTATAGGCGTCTCGGGGGACATACACCAGACAGTTAAAAAATTTGCCGTGTATGTCCTTGCGCACAAACAATCGAGTTTGCCTGCGTTCCTGTATCTGGTTGACTGCGGTAACGGTGTCGAATAGGTCTTGCACGCTGGACTGAAACAATTCTTCCCGCGGAAACAGCTCCAGCACCCTGACCAATTCGCGCCCTTCATGCTCTGTATTGTCCAGTGTAGATTTTGCGATGAGCCACTCAACCTTACGCCGCAATATAGGTATGAGCGTGGGGCTCATGGTATAAACGGTGGAGGTGTATAAACCCAGGAAGCGATGCTGGCCGACGACATTGCCTTCGCTGTCATAGTCCTTCACTTCAACATAGTCGGGATAGGCAAGACGGTGCACCCGGGAGCGAATTCTGGACTTGGAAAAACTCAGCTGTTTGCATCGCAACTCCTCCGAGGAGCGCTTGTCTATGTCGGCGGTGAGGTCATACACTCCGGCAGAGTTACGCTGACGCAACAGACCCAGGCTGCGAGGTTTGTCGACGCTGGTGGTAAAATCCTGTCCATTCCACTCTACCTTGAGATACTCGTAGCCCAGAAAAGCCATGCGATTACGCTGCAACCAGTGCAAAAACTCGACGGCTTCATTTCGCAATTCGCGCTCTATGCACTCACAGGCATTAATGCTCTCAATGGAGTCTTCCAGCCGGACCAGCATCTCCTGAAAGTCACCCACCACCACTTCCACTTCATTGAGTATGGTGGTAAGTGTGTCGCGCAACTCCTGCAACTGGTCCAGATCAGAATATCGACTAATCTCAAAAAAGAGCAGGCTCTCCTTCGAGTGCCCTTCGACCTGTTTCTTCTCCGGGGGAAAGATTGCAATGAGTTCGCCATCTTCCGCTCGCTCGGAAACCAGGTTACAACTGGCAATACTGTGAATTCGAATATTGCGCCGATTTAACTCGCCCCGTACAGAAGCGGTGCAAAAAGGCATATCCCTACAGAGAATCGACAAAACAGTGAAGTTACTCTCCCATCCGTGGGATTGTATTTCCGGGTTGAATATCCGCACCTTGGGCGTGCGTTCCGGCCACTTGTTCATAAAGCGCAACAGGCCGTACAGCAGGCCGTAGATGTTTTCTACTGAGCGCCCGCGCAGGTCTGCCGCCGGGAAACGGCTGAAGAATATCTGTGACAGCTGGTGCAGCGCATCTCCGTGACCGGCTGCACCGCGGGAATCAATTCGCTCGGCGAGGCCCGCGAGTAATATTTCTTTTGTTTTATCCCAGACCATGACTTACCCGAAAGCTCTCACTATGGTGTTAGTCTAGACTATTCTATTGATTCTGCGGAACTTTTCAGCCGGTGAAAAGTCACAAAAGCAGATTGGATACAGCGGGCGTATGAGATAAAATGCGCCCCGGATTTCGTCGGCTTATGGCGAGACCACCATTTACCCAAAGACAACCCAGGAGAGAGTGTGGCTAGCGCAGATATCAGAGCCCTCGAAGACTGGCTCAGTGAGCAAATCATTGGTCAGCAACATTTGGTACAACGACTCATTATTGCCCTGTTGGCCGACGGCCACCTTCTGGTCGAAGGGGCACCGGGGCTGGCCAAAACCCGCGCCATCAAATCACTCGCCGACGGTATAGAGGGCAGTTTCCATCGCGTACAATTCACCCCCGACCTGCTGCCTGGCGATGTTACCGGCACAGAAATCTACCGCCCCCAGGAGGCATCCTTTCATTTCCAGAAAGGTCCTATCTTTCACAACCTGGTGCTTGCCGACGAGATAAACCGCGCACCGGCTAAAGTACAATCTGCCCTGCTGGAAGCAATGGCAGAACGCCAGGTAAGTGTGGGCAGCGAGACCTACCCACTGCCAGAGCTATTCCTGGTAATGGCCACCCAGAATCCCATCGAGCAGGAGGGCACCTACCCCCTGCCCGAAGCACAGCTGGATCGTTTTTTAATGCACGTCAGCGTCGGCTACCCCAACGCCGAGGCGGAGTCGAAAATACTCAAGCTTACCCGCGAGGAGGCAACCCGAAAGAGTGCACCGCCGCCTGCCCGCCTGCCCCAGGATGCAGTTTTTGCCGCACGCAAGGAGGCACTGGCACTGCATATGTCCGACGCTGTAGAGCAGTACATGGTGCAACTTATTATTGCCACCCGTTTCCCCGCCCCGTACTCGGAGCAGTTGGCCAACTGGATAGAGTATGGCGGCAGCCCCAGGGCAACCATTGCGCTGGATCGCTGTGCCAGAGCACATGCCTGGCTTAAGGGGCAGGATTTCGTCGGCCCGGACGATGTTCAGGCCGTCGCGGCCGATGTCCTGCGCCATCGCCTGATTCTCAGCTTTGAAGCGGAGGCCAATGGCGTCACGCCCGATCAGGTGATCGGGGAATTGCTGGCTCTGGTACCTGTGGGCTAATTGCCGTGGACTTCACCATTCCGGCCGGAGGTGCCTACGCGTCCCTGTCAGACCTGATAGCCCTGCGGTTTCCCGCCAGGCAACTGTGCCTGGCCAGGAAGAAGCGCGCCCTGAGTATGCTGGCCGGTCCCAATAAATCAAATTTCCGCGGTAGGGGCATCGACTTCGAGGAAGTGCGCCGCTATCAACCCGGTGATGATATTCGCACCATTGACTGGCGGGTAACAGCAAGAAGTGGCAATGCCCATACCAAGCTGTTCCGGGAGGAGCGAGAGCGCCCGGTTCTGATCGTCGTGGACCAACGCCACAGCATGTTCTTCGGTTCCAGTCACTGCTTTAAATCGGTACTGGCGGCCCATCTGGCCAGCCTGCTGGCATGGAGTGCCCTGGACAACGGCGACCGCATCGGTGGCCTGGTTTTCAACAGCCATGAACACCGTGAAATTCGCCCCCGCCGAAGCCGCAAAACAGCTCTCGCCCTGCTCTCTCACATTAACACCTATAACCAGGCGCTACCGCTGGTCTCTGATCTGCCGGCGCCCTCGGGTGAAAGCAGCTTCGCCAGCATGGTGCATAACCTGCGCCGTATCGCCAAACCCGGCAGTGCCATCTTTATAATCAGTGATTTTCACGGTGCCGGGGACGAGCGCGCCCAGGAACATTTGTTCCAACTGGCCCAGCATACCGAAATTGCAGCCCTGAATTGCAGCGACCCACTGGAGCGGGAATTGCCCCGCTCAGGTTTTTACGCGGTCACCAATGGCGAACAGCGCAGTGAGTTGCAAACGTCGAACAAAGTCTTGAGAAAGGCGTACCACAGGCATTTTGTGCAACGCCAGGATGCGCTGTCTAGCAGCCTGCAACGACTGGGCATTCCCCTGCTACAGGCCTCAACCAGTGAAGCCCCATTCCAGGTGCTACAGCAATACTATGGGAACTCGCGACGGTGAATCCACAGGACCCACTCGCTGCCCTGAACCCCCTGCGTGAACCCGCTGCAATCGGCTGGTGGCCACTGGCACCTGGTTGGTGGGTACTAATAGCGTTGGCGGTACTGGCCATCATCGTCGGCTGCTACTACCTGGTGAAGCACTACCGTGCCAACGTCTATCGCCGCCTCGCGCTGCAACAACTGCAAACCATCCACACTCGCCTCGACCAAGCAAACGGTGGAGACAAACACAGTGCGATCAGCAACACCAATGCCCTGCTCAAATCAGTGGCGCTGCAAGTATTCCCCCGCCACGACATCGCCTCCCTGTCCGGTGAAGCCTGGCTGGGGTTCCTCAATAGCACACGGCGCAGTGAATCCACCGACACCGAATTTACAGCTGGTTTCGCCAACGCTGCCTACAGGGCACAGGTGCCAGAGCTGGAAACCGGGCAATTATTCCGTGCTGCAAAAAACTGGATTTTAAAACACAGGGCGCCCTCATGATTGAGTGGATGTGGCCCTGGCTTGCCCTGTTGCTACCCCTGCCCTGGCTGGTGCGTAAATTATCGCCCGCCGCCAGCAGCAGTGAGCCCGCCCTGCGCGCACCCTTTTATGATGAATGGCAGCAGCTGAATGAGACCCATGGCGGAAAAACCCTGCGTCAGGGGCTACTACCCTCGGCGGCCCTGTGGTTGTTGTGGGGTTTGTTGCTAACAGCTGCCGCCAGACCCATCTGGATTGGTGAGCCTATTGAGCTGCCCAATAATGGCAGAGACCTGATGCTGGCGGTAGATATTTCCGGCAGTATGCGCATTGAAGATATGCAAGTGGGCCAGCACATCATCCGTCGGGTGGATGCGGTAAAACAGGTGGGCGCCAACTTTATAGAGCACCGCCTGGGTGATCGTCTGGGCCTGATTTTATTCGGCACCAACGCCTATGTGCAATCACCTCTCAGTTTTGATACGGGCACGGTAAAGCGTTTTCTGCTGGAGGCTCAGATCGGTTTTGCCGGACAGGAAACTGCCATAGGTGATGCCATCGGCCTGGCGGTTAAGCGCCTGAAAGAGCGCCCGGCCGAGAGCCGCGTTCTTATTCTACTCACCGATGGCCAGGATACCGCCAGCACAGTGCAACCCATCGATGCGGCGAAACTGGCGGCAGAGCTGAACATAAAAATCTATACCATCGGTATTGGCGCCGACGAAATGACCCTGCCCGGTTTGTTTGGCTCAAGCTTTGGCAGTCGCCAGGTCAACCCCTCTGCAGACCTTGACGAAGAAGGCTTGCAGAATATTGCGCAGCTCACGGGAGGGCAGTATTTCCGGGCCCGCAACCCGCAGGAGTTGGCAAATATCTACGGCCTGCTCGACATCCTGGAGCCCGTGGAGCAGGCCTCGGAAATGTACCGCCCCCGCCAGGCCCTAAGCTACTGGCCTCTGCTGGGTGCTCTTCTTCTCAGCTTCCTTTTGGCGGCACGCCAATGCTGGATAAGCCGATGATGGAGATATTTTCCAATCTACACCTGATGCGCCCTGAGTGGCTGTGGGCTCTTATACCCGCAGTGATTCTGGCGCTTTTGCTACTGTATTTCCGAGGCAGGGGCGGTAGTTGGAGCGAGGTCATCGCCCCCGAACTGCTGCCTTATTTAGTGGGCAAGCAACAGGCCTCCCAGGGCCCCAAGCTCCTACCTTTTCTGTTTCTCGCATGGCTAGTCGCCACCCTGGCGGCGGCCGGTCCTGCCTGGGAAAAAATTCCCCAGCCCATCCACCAGAAACAGGACGCCCTGGTTCTGGCCCTGGACCTCAGCTACTCAATGATGGCCCAGGACTTATCACCATCACGCCTGATTCGCGCCCGCCAGAAAGTACTGGATTTATTGGAGCAGCGTGGTGAGGGCCAAACCGGTTTGGTGGCCTACGCCGGTGATGCGCATATTGTTACCCCCCTGACCGATGACAACCCCACCATCGCCAACCTGGTGCCCGCACTCAACCCGGGCATGATGCCCGTGCCCGGTAGCGACCCGGTAGCGGCTATCAGCCAATCTATCGAGCTGCTGCGCTCCGCTGGCATAAGCGATGGCAAAATTTTGCTGATCACCGATGGTGTCGATAAAGACTCTGCGAAAAAAATCGTGTCACTTATGCGAAGAGCGGGAATAAGCCTGGAGGTACTCGGTATTGGCACCCGCACCGGCGCGCCCATACCCCTGCCCCAGGGCGGTTTTATCAAAGACAACAGTGGCACTATTGTGATCCCCACGCTGGATGAATCGGCATTGCGCGCCCTGGCATCAAAAAGTGGTGGCCGCTATGCGCGCCTCTCCCTGGATGATGACGACCTGGAGAGGCTACTGAGTGACGCCCTACCCGATGTCGGCAAGGCGACCCTGGCACTGGACCGCACCGCAGACGCCTGGGAAGACAAAGGCTATTTGCTGATCCTGTTACTACTACCAGTCGCCCTGTCCCTGTTCCGGCGTGGCTGGGTGGTGTGTCTGTTGCCCCTGCTGTTCTTGGGCAACCCCCAGCAGGCCAGTGCCCAGAGCTGGGATGACCTGTGGCTCACTTCCGATCAGCAGGGACAAAAAGCCCTTGAAAGTGGTGACAACGAGGCGGCCGCGTCACTGTTTGAAAACCCGGACTGGCGGGCGACCGCCGCCTATCGTAATGAAGATTTCGAGCGCGCCACAAAACAGTTTTCTAAAACTGAAACAGCGGATAGCTGGTATAACCGAGGCAATGCCCTGGCCAAGGCGGGCGAATTAGACAAGGCCATAGAGGCCTACAAACAATCGCTGGAGCTACAGCCTGAAAAATCTGATGCTATCGAAAATATCGAACTGTTGGAGAAAATGAAAGAGCAGGAACAACAGGAACAGGAACAGGATCAGGAGCAAGAACAGAACGACGACAAGCAGGACCAGTCCGATGAGCAGGAGCCCTCAGACGAGCAGTCCGATCCCAGCGATTCAGAGCAGGACGGCGAACCTGAGCAGAACCAGGACCCGCAGCAGGACAAGGAGTCAGAACAAGAGCAGAAAGATGAAGAGGATTCCGAGCCAGAAGAACCCGCTCAAGAGGATGAACAGGAGCAACAGGCCGAGCAAGCCCAAACCGAGGAGGACAAGGAAAAAGAGCAGGCCATGGAGCAGTGGCTGCGCCGGATTCCCGATGACCCCTCTGGGCTGTTGCGAGAAAAATTCAGATATGAGAGTCGCCAGCGAGAGCAAGAGGGTGACAGGAGAAAAAATGAAGTTTACTGGTAGGGCTGTATGCAGCCTGCTTATACCCCTATTGCTATTCGCAGCCGGTGTGGCGCATGCCGAGCTCACCGCCAGCGTGGACAGGGATCGGGTATCCATGGGGGACAGCCTGCGCCTGACCGTGACAGCCACCGGCAACGAGTTGATTGGCAACCTCGATCACCGCCCCCTGCTCAACGACTTTGAAATACTGCAGCGCTCCACATCCAGCAGCACCAGCATTATCAATGGCAAGAAAACAAGCAGCAGAAGTGTGGTGCTGGAAATTACGCCACGCAGAACAGGCACACTCAGGTTACCCTCTCTGCACGCGGGAGGTGCAAAAACCAATTACCTGATTGTTTCTGTCAGCCCGGCCGCGGGCGGAGTCGCCGCCGACCAGAGCGTCAGCTTTGAAGCCGAACTGGATAAAGGCAGTGTCTATGTACAGGGGCAGGTGTTACTGACCCTGCGCATTATGCAATCGATCAATCTCGAATCGCGCAGCGTTACAGAGCTGCAACTGGACAACGCCTTTGTGAAACAACTGGAGCAAAATTCATTTCAACGAACTATCAATGGTCGCTCCTGGCTGGTTCACGAAATTCGCTATGCTATCTTTCCAGAAGAGAGTGGCACCCTGGATATCCCCTCCCAGACTTTTTCAGCCAGGGAGAGTAGCGGCAGAAGAAGCATGATGGGCTTTAGCGGCGGTGGCCGGGCCCTGAACCGAAAAACCAAAGCACTGTCACTGAAGGTTTTACCGCGGCCCGACACCTTCCCAGGCTCAACCTGGTTGCCCGCACAAAAGTTGGGAATACAGGAATCCTGGTCCACACCGCCCGACCAATTGCGCACCGGTGAATCGGCAACCCGCACCATTACAATCCTCGGTGAGGGTCTGCAGGGCGCACAACTGCCCCCTACCGCGTTTCCCGCAGCCGAGGGCCTGAAATACTATCCGGACCAACCGGTTATCGGTGAATCGGAATCCAGCTCCGGCCTGATCGGGTCACGTACAGACAGCGCAGCCCTGATTCCCACCCGGGAAGGCAGCTGGACGATACCCGAAATACGCATCCCCTGGTGGGACACCAAAGCCGAAAAAGTACGCTATGCCGTGCTGCCCGAGCGTGAGGTCGTTGTGACCACCGGAACTGACTTTCAACTTGATTCATCGCCGATAGCCATTGTTGGGGCTAGCAACATTGCCAGCCCGACCTCTGTCGTTGCACCTGCTACTGCAAGCAACGACACATGGAAAATTGCCGCTATTGTTAGTTCGTTTAGCTGGCTATGCACGTTTTTGTATCTGCTTTTCTCCCGAAGAAAGCCAGCTGCACCGCAGCTTGAAAAAGCGGAAAACCTGTCGGAGAAGAAGGCGTTCAAGCAATTGATGGCTGCCTGTTCCACCGGAAATGCCATTTTTGCGCGCAGGGGATTAATCAAGTGGGCCAGTGCACTCTCCACGGAACAGGGCATACATTCACTGAGTGAGGTGACCGATTATTTTAATAATACGGAGCTCAGTGAAAATATGGAGAAACTGAATAACCAGCTCTACAGTGAAACTGGTACAAGTTGGGACAGTGGTGAGCTGTCCAGTATCGTACAACAATTGAGGAAACAGCAACGGGCGGCCGTCAGTCAATCAAAAGAGGCTTTGGCACTCTACCCCTCTTAAAAAAGGTTCGATTAATTACTGTACAGTAATAGTAACCTTCTCCGACAACACCGGCTTGTCATGGGCACATGTGTATAATTGCCCAGTACTAACTACAGGAATGTACACAATATAATGTCCAATAATCAGAAATTCGTCATTTCCAGTATCCATGAAGATGCAGAAACTCTGCGCGCCCGGTTTCAGGAACTGGGCTATTTGCTTATCAAAAAATACATCAAGCCGGAAAAATGTGACTCCATGCTACACCGTTTTCTGGCGGAGCTTTCACCCTATATCAGCTATGACAAAGACGCTGAATGTCCCGCCTACAATGGCACACCATTTTCCGAAACAGACCCGGTCTGGGATGAGGTTTACCCCAAGATGCAGGCACTCGAAGAGTTTCATCGCTTTTTCCACGAGGATGACGTTCTCGACTTGATGAAGACAGTCACCGGCACTGAGGCTTTTATCTACCCGATTAAAATGGCACGAATATCCACACCGGGCAAGCGCGGTTATGAAACACCGCCCCACCAGGATGCCTACTCCCACCACGCTGGGCCGACTATGGCTGGAATATGGGTTGCGCTACACGATGTATCACAGGACATGGGACGGGTGAAAGTTCTCCCGGGGTCACACAAACAAGGAGTCAGGCAGGTCTTTGAGGCCGAGGGTGTTGGCGGCGTGCAGTGTGAAATTTTTCCTGAGGAAACCACTTGGCACGTGTCGGATTTCGAAAAGGGTGATGTACTGATTTTCCACTCCTACTGTATTCACAAAGCAGAACCCAATATCGGCGATAAGTTGGCCCGAATCAGTATAGACACCCGTTTTTGTGATTACGGTGCACCGGTATTTTTTACCAACCTGGAACCCCATCATAGCTGGCGTATTGATGCCCTGAGCTGGGAGAGCATCTACCACGACTGGCAGTGCGAAGAGCTACAGTATTACTGGCGGGACTACCCCGCACTGTTTTAGGCGTAGCTGCTAATCAAGTGACTTGGTAACCACCTCAAATACATCGGCAGACAAATCGCTCATACCCGCCAGGCGCTCCAATTGGCCACGCATCAACTCTGAGCGACCGGTGTAGTTCCGCCACTTGGTTAAAGGCCCCAGCAGTCGTGAGGCCACTTGTGGATTGATGGTATTAAGTTCTGCCACCGCGTCTGCCAGGAAGCGATAGCCCTCCCCGTCTGCACGGTGAAAGTTAATCGGGTTATTATTCGCAAAGCCACCGATGAGTGAACGCGCTTTATTCGGGTTCTTCATATCGAAGTCCGGGTGCGTCATCAGCGTCTGTACTCTCGCCAAACCATCACCTGTCGGAATACTTGCCTGCAGTTGAAACCACTGGTTTATCACCAGCGATTCAGTCTTGAACATCTCATAAAATTCAGCCAGGGCTGTTGCGCTCTGCTGGTCGCTGCCGTACCAGGCCAGAATCCGCAGGGCCGACAACCGATTAGTCATATTACTCGCCCCCTGAAATTGACTCCGGGCGAGCGCCAGGTGGCCGACATCACTACTACACAGATAATCCAGGCAAATATTTCGCAGAGCGCGGGCGCCCACCTGGGCCGAATCCGGGGCGTAAGCCAAATCGGTTTCCAAACGGTGATAGGTCTGCAGAAACAGTTCCTGCTGAGCGGTGGCAATGGCCTTACAAAGCGCATTGCGCGCGGCATAGATACGCTCTACATCGGCCCCCCCCTCCTTACTGGCCAGTTCCGCGAGGTAACTTTCACTGGGCATAGCCAGCATATCCGCAACCATGGCAGGATCCAGCGACTCGTTGGCCAGAAGGTTGCCACAGGCCTGGGGCAGCAGAGGCTCAACAAGCACATCCTCCCCATTCTGCAATTGCTGTTCTATTTCATAAATGGCGCGCACCGCCAATTTCTGGGAAGAGTCCCAGCGCACAAAACCGTCACCATCACGGCTCATCAAGGCGTAAAGGTCACTGGCGGAAAAATCATAGTCCAGCCGCACCGGCGCGGAAAAACTGCGCAGGAGTGAAGGTACCGGACGCTCTTTAACCCCCTCAAAAACGAAACTCTGCGTCGGCTTGTCCACTATAAGCACGCAGTGTGTATTGTCGGCCGTTTCGACGTCGGGCGGCGTGTTTTTTAGCTTCAGTGGCAGGTTTCCCGCATCACCCAACAAACCCATTGCCAGCGGTATAACAAATGACGGCTTGGTCTGCTGGCCCGGCGTGGGCGGGCAAGATTGTTCGACATACAGGCTGTAGGTCTCGCTGGCCTCGTCGTATTCGTCCCGTACCGATAACAATGGCGTGCCAGCCTGGGAGTACCAGTTGCGAAATTGCTTAAGATCCATTCCACTGGCATCTTCCATGGCTATGACAAAATCTTCACAGGTAACGGCCTGGCCATCGTGCCGGTCAAAGTACAGGTCTGAACCTTTACGAAAGTTCTCTGCACCCAGCAGGGTGTGAATCATGCGCACAACCTCAGCGCCCTTCTCGTAGACGGTTACCGTATAGAAGTTGCTTATCTCGATAAAGGAATCGGGACGAATAGGATGCGCCATGGGGCCACCGTCCTCGGCAAACTGCGCCGTCCGCAGGAAAGTCACATCTTCAACACGCTTTACGGTTCGCGAACCCATGTCGGAGGTGTACTCCGCATCGCGAAATACGGTAAAGCCCTCTTTCAGGCTCAGTTGAAACCAGTCGCGGCAGGTCACCCTGTTTCCAGACCAATTGTGAAAATATTCGTGGGCGACAATGGCGTCAATTCGCTCAAAGCCGGCATCTGTAGTGGTTTCCGGGGTCGCCAGAATACAGGACGTGTTAAATATATTGAGGCTTTTGTTTTCCATCGCACCCATATTGAAATCATCCACTGCGACGATATTAAACAATTCCAAATCGTACTCGCGACCAAAGCGTTCCTCGTCCCAACGCATGGAACGCTTCAGGGACTCCATGGCATGGTCGCACTTGTCGATATCCTTTTCCTCAACATAAATGCGCAGGCAGACATCGCGACCACCGCAGGTCTGAAACTGATCTTCTATATGCGATAGCTCACCTGCCACCAGGGCAAACAAATAGGCGGGCTTGGGAAAGGGGTCGTGCCAGGTGACACTGTGTCGTTCACCACTACCGGAGCTGGACTCCGTTTGGTTACCGTTACTTAGCAGCACCGGATAACGCTGAAGATCAGCGTCGATACGAACCGTGAACACCGACATCACATCGGGGCGATCCAGATAATAGGTGATTTTGCGAAAACCCTCGGCCTCACACTGGGTACAAAACATAGTGCGCGATTTATACAGGCCCTCCAGAGAGGTATTATCCTGAGGATGAATACGTGTTTTACACTGCAGCACAAACTTGTCGGGAAGCGATGGAATACTGAGGGAGTCCGCAGATACCGAAAACTCCTGGGCAGAAAGTACACAGCCATCGACAGCCACCTCCAGCAATTCCAGTTCCTGGCCGTGAAGTATTAGCTCGGCCGAACCACCGACATCCTCATTGCGGTGCATATGCAGGCGCGAGGTAACCAGGGTCTGGTCTTCATACAGCTCAAAATCAAGCTCCGTTTTGTCTATCCAGTAGGCGGGTGGCAGGTAATCTTTCAGGTAGATAGTACCGGGCTTGGCGTCACGCATAGTGTTCTCTAGTTTTTAGTTTACTAAGGACAGGGACAGCGAATAGC
>JAUVBI010000231.1 GCA_030591305.1 Pseudomonadota bacterium | reverse complement strand
GTTTACCGTAGCTGCATTCAGTTACAGCATGCATTTACTGAATAGCGGAAAACGGCTTCGACAGTGAAGGAGCTGTTACTTGGGCGTCACACGCCAGTCGTTGAGGCCTATTCACCAGAACTGCTATATCCCATATCGCGCAGCGACGGGCGCCATTCGTTGGGTGTCACTGGCAAGCTGCCTTTTTGTGGTGTCGATGTGTGGTATGCCTACGAATTGTCCTGGCTGGATGGCGGGGGAAAGCCGGTTTCCAGAGTGGGGCGCTTTACTATTCCCGTTACTACGCCAAACCTCGTTGAGTCCAAGTCATTCAAGCTCTACCTTAACTCCCTGAACAGCGTGAGGTTTAATTCAGAGAGCAATGCAAAGAGTTGCATATTGGCAGATATTGGCGCTATAGCGGGCGAGGAGGTCTCTCTGCAGCTGTTTGCACCCGATGACCCGGTATTGTCGGGTCATACGCTGGAGGGGCTATGCCTGGACGCAGCGTGTGCCTCTGTCGCGACTCAGGCGCAGGAGCCCGGGCCCGATATGATTCAGCTGTCCACAGGCGATATTAAAGAAGAGAAACTCTACAGCCACCTGCTGCGCTCCCTGTGCCCGGTTACCGGCCAGCCCGACTGGGCCACCGTGTGGATTCACTACCGGGGGGATGCTATCGAGCATAACTCTTTACTGAGTTATATCGTCGCCTATAGACAACACCAGGAGTTTCACGAGCAATGCGTGGAGCGTATGTTTTGTGACATTAGCAACCGTTGTGAGCCAGAATTTTTACATATACAGGCCTTTTACACCCGCCGTGGGGGCCTGGATATAAGTCCCTTTCGTAGCACAGAAATTGATGCCCGGCCCCAACCCAGACTAAACCGTCAGTAAACTGAAAGTGCCTCCCTAACAAGGCTGGCATCTTATAAATCTTGTGTTATGATGCGCGCCCTCAACGGTGAGCTGGCCGAGTGGCCGAAGGCGCACGCCTGGAAAGTGTGTAACGGGTAACCGTTCGAGAGTTCGAATCTCTCGCTCACCGCCAAATACAAAAAAAGCCCCTTTTGGGGCTTTTTTTGTATTTGTTGGGCGGTGGGTCACTATTGCCATTGTCTTGTTATAAGGCGAGAACAAGGCGAACTCCTTCTTCAACTTCACGGAGTTTTGGATCTTGCAGTCTACCAATACGCTCACGGAGGAAGGATTTGTCGAGTGTTATTATCTGGGAAACATTTACGACTGATTCACGGCCAAGGTTTACACTACGCTTGGAAAGGGAAACATTTCCAGGGGCGGCAGCAAGTTTCATATTCGACGTAATAGCGGCAGCCACCGCAGTATTGATGCGGCTGCGATTAAACTGATCAGCCTGTAGGATAAGGACTGGTCGTCTGAAGCCAGGCTCGGAAGTGCTTGGCTCGGGAAGCTCAGCCCACCAGACCTCTCCCCGCTTCATCTACCAGCCTTCCTTCTTTATGCTCTGGCCCTGCATTTGGCCAAGGTTTTCATCCAATTCGGAGCTCTCTGAGGCATAGAGGTCGTTGAGCCTCGATGTCACATCTTCAACCCTGCGGCGCTCGATATACTCATAGACGGCGGTTGAATATAACTCACTCCGGGACACGCCGAGTTTCCTGGCTGTGCGATCAGCGGCTTCGAAGACTTCGTCTGGTACGGAGATAGCAGTTTTCATTAATCGAGTATAACTCCAGTTATACCATGAGGCAAGCTACTGCCATAGCCTTATAACGCCGCAAACAGCGGCGAGTGAAACGAGTCCGGTAGCCAAAGGCTGCGAACTGCTTTGCCTTGTTAACTGCCAGCGCTACTGCCATTGGAGCTGAAGGTCGCGATGAGACTGAGCGCAATCACGGAGATATAAATTAATAAGACTTTGATAAGGGATGCCTTTTTCGTCAGCCATACTCTTGAAGTAGGAGATTGTATCTTCGTCTAGACGAATAGTAATTTGCTTCTTCAATTTCTGAGCGTACGGGTTTGGAACAGAATTTGAAAAATCATAGTTTTTACGCATGACGGTATTCCTCATAAATAGACCGTTCTTGCTTATCGGCTTTTCGTGCAGAAATTATGCGAATGCTGTCGTTGACTCGAATGCAATGACAAACAACCAATAGCTTAGAACTGATACTGGTGCCAAGAAGGATAAATCTGTCTTCATTATCCGAATTCTCTGGATCGGCAATCAAACGTGCAAACTGATCCGTAAAGATCGTTTTTGCCTCACTAAAAGAAATCCCATGCTTCTTTTGGTTGGAAGCATTTTTTAATTCGTCCCATTCAAAGAAAAGGTGACCCATAACGACACTATAACTACGTTGTAGTTATAGTCAAGGCGCGATGCTAGAAAAGGACGTTAACAGTTTATTCATAAGCCTATGGCGCTCTATCCCGAAACTGGTGCTGAAACCACGGTATACTTGGTTCAACCAAAAAATCAATGCGTTCTCGATTTATTGATAAAATGATTTGGATGTCCAGGCGATTTTAATTGTTGGCGAGTCGTGAAGCCGCACACGATACTAATGACCGTGCCAGAACCAGGGAGTGAATCATGGATGACATCGAGATGTTTCAAAGTGAGGGCCTTCTATGCGAATGAAGGGCCTCTCCCTGAAAACTATGCCCTACATTCATGTGCCGTTTCGTTTTTTTAATACGGCTCCCTGGATGGGTGTTCTGGCAGCGCTGGTGTTGCTGCTGGGAGGCGATTCAGTTTTCAGTTCCAGTTGGAATCCCGACCTGTTGGCGCTAACACATTTGCTGACTCTGGGTTTTATAAGCATGGTTATGCTGGGTGCAATGCTCCAGGTAGTGCCTGTGCTCAGTGGCAAAATAATCCCGGGAGGAGCCTTAGTGGCCACCTTGGTACACAGCCTTCTGTGTGTGGGCGTATTGCTACTGGTGGCGGGTTTTTACTGGCAGTCTTATTGGCTGTTCAACTGGGCGATACCCCTGCTGCTGGCGGCCTTCGTTGTGTTTATTTTAGTTTTGGCGTCTCTGCTAGGGCGACGAATTGGCAGCGGTGATTCAATTTACAGTATTCGTTTCGCCATTCTCTCGCTATTGATCAGCATTGTGCTGGGGCTGGTGCGCGCTGCTAATTATGCTGGCTTGCTGGCGTGGGCGGGGTTGCCAAATACCACTAACCTTCATCTGGGCTGGGGTTTGGGTGGCTGGGTGTTATTGCTGGTAATGGGCGTGAGTTATCAGGTAATACCCATGTTTCATGTCACGCCGAATTATTCCACGCGCATGGCCAAAGTGCTACCGACAGCGGTGTTCCTGTCAATGCTGTTACTTACCTTCGCTACAAATTCTGTGCTTAAAGGTACAGCGGTGCTGGCAATGTGCCTGGCTGCTATGATTTACGGTATTACCTCAATTCGCTTGTTGCGAAAGCGTAAGCGCAAGGTAGCTGATATTACTGCCAGGTTCTGGCATCTGGCCCTGCTTAGTCTTATTGTCGCAGCCGGGCTGGTGATGATGTTCTACTTTGCTGCGCATTTGCTTCCGTCTTTAGGATGGGCACAAAAGTTATACATTGGTACAGGTATTATCCTGATTTTCGGGTTTGCCGTGTCGGTCATTATGGGAATGCTGCAAAAAATAGTCCCTTTTTTGAGCTACCTGCACCTGCAACGAAGCTGCATAAATAATTTTAAATTGTTAAAAACACTGCCCCACATGGGGGAGTTTGTTCCACCGGGCTATTCTCGCTGGCAGTTTCGCTTGCACCTGGCGGCCTTGCTGTCACTTCTGGTGGCCGCTATTACAGGCCAACTGGTTGAGTTGAGTGGCCTGTTGCTAATAGTAGATTTTAGCTGGCTGGGCCTTACCCTGGCGCGTGCAAGCCGGCTCTACCTCGCAACGGCAAAGCGAGTGGCGTTGCACAGCTAAAGCCGGTTATTGCGGTTTCGTTCCAGATCCTGGGGCAAGCGTCTGCCACCCAGATACAGCGAGAGTATTCCCAGCAAGCCCACAAATGCGGTGATCACCATGGAGTAGCGCAGGCTGTTATCACCGTAGGTGGGTTGCAGGTAATCGCTCACCAGCCCGGTAACAAAAGGTCCCATTCCAAGCCCAATCATATTTAGCACGAAAAATAGTACCGCTGAGGCCAGGGCGCGCATGGAGGCTGGAACCAACATATGTGACATGGCGATGCAGGGGCCCAGATAGAGCGTCGCCAGTATTGTGACGACGGCCTGTACACCCAGAGCCAGAGCAGTGTTGTCGGTCAGGAGTACAAACAGGCCCGGTAGAAATGCAAGCAGCGCACCCAGTGCCGGAATCCACAGGTACCAGCGCACGTCATTGGCACCGTAGCGATCGCCCAGGAAGCCGCCCAGAAATGTACCCAGCATTCCAGAGACACCCGACACCAGGGCCAGTGTTATACCGACCTGGGCCAGGCTCATGTCGTGGTTGCGTACAAGAAAGGAGGGGAAGAAGTTGCCATTGCCATAACCAACATATGACATCAGGCCAGCTCCGACGGCTATATACCAGAAGGAGGGGGTTTGCCGCAGAATTGCCAGCGTGTCTGAGAATGTGGGAGTCTGCAGCGTTTTATTGCCTTCTTCCCAGCGGCCGCGCAATGGCTCTTTAACGGTCAGACGTAGAATAACGGCAAAGACCACCCCTGGCAGGCCAACCACCACAAAGGCCATACGCCAGCCAAAGGCATCGGCAATAATCCCGCCCAACATAAAGCCCAGCAGTACCCCGATATATACGCCCATGGAATAAAATGACAGCGCTGTGCCGCGTTTTTCGGGGGGGTAATAGTC
>JAUVBI010000233.1 GCA_030591305.1 Pseudomonadota bacterium | reverse complement strand
AATTTTACCTTCAGATTGGTCTGACACAGAGATTCTTATCGCAGCGACACACAACCACCATGGCCCTGAAACTGCGTTTGGCCCCAATGCCGAGTGGTACCAGATGGCCGCTGAACAAATAGCCGACGCCATCGTCGCCGCTATCGAGTCAGTTGGGCCCGCCACCGCCACAATTGCTGCAGGGAAACACAACTATGGCTCTGTAGACCAACGCGACCCTAGAATTTATGACGACAGGCTCAACGTATTGGCCTTTGATTCCAGTGAATCAGGCGACCCCATAGCCGTCGTTATACAATGGAACTCCCACCCCGAGGTCACGCTGGGCTGGGAGCCACCTGCAGAATCTGCCGGACTGGAAGAAGCCTGCTCTGTAAAAGGCTGGGAAGGCAGTAAATGCTCAGCAGAGGGCAGGTATTTTACTGGCGATTATGTCGGCGTACTGGAAACACGGTTAAAAGCATCCCGCGGCGGGGAAGTTGCCTTTTTCAACGGCGCACTGGGTGTCCTGACGGGCCCCTTGCATGCGTCCACCTGGTTAGTTGATGAGGATCACCCGGTAGGCGATGGACTAACCGTTCCCGAGGGAGCAGAACCCTTGGCGACATGTGACAAGTCCAACCCCTATGAGTGTCCATCTTTTGCCAAAACTGAATCCACCGGTACCGAGCTCGCCAACGCAGTAACCACCCTGCTGGAAAGTGCAGCTGATTTTGAGTTCGAGACTTTGACTGTCCGCACAGAGGAGTTCTACACGCGCGTCACAAACCTCGGCTTTCGTGTACTTATCGCAGAGGGTGAACTGGGCTGGCAGCCAATGGCCAGTTATAACTGCGGCGCCAAACCCTTCACCGATGACACATGCATTAACGCTGGCAGCACAAAAATTGACGACCCAGTGCTCACACCCCTGTTGGGGCTTCAAGTAGCCAAGGGTGATGTAGCTAAAACCCGTGTTACCCACGTAGATTTTGGTGATGTCGGCATGCTGTTTCTCCCAGGAGAACTGGCTTCTGAGCTCGTCATTGGCCTACCGGATGATTTCAATACCGCTCCACCGGAAAAGTACAATCACCATCCTGATGAGCATGCTGTAGGTGCAGACTATATTATTCCCGGCCATTTATTATCACTGGTGGATGAGTCCGTTACCTTTACTATCGGCCTGGGCACGGATGAACTGGGTTATTTTGTTCCCGTATCAGATTATCGGCTGCAGTGCCACGGCCTCTCTCTAGCCACCCTACCTGGCACCAGCTGCCAGGACCTGGCCGATCGTGGCATCATAGAGTCTGTCGAATACATAGGCGGAATTACCTGCCAGAATGCTGCGGATGACCCAGTATTTTTGGAGTCCCTGGGTGCCGATGGCCCAGCGGTTCAGGCCATATGCTATTACGGACAAATGGTGGGAGCCGAAATTCAAAAGCCGGCCGGGCACTACGAAGAGACAAACTCTGCAGGCTGGGACATGGTGGATGATTTATGGGCTGCGGCACAACGTCTGCTGGGCGGAAGCTAAAAACGTACCATGGTTTTAAGGGCGCCTTCGGGCGCCTTTTTTATACCTGTTTATCTAGCTGTGTGAAGCCCGCATATACAAAAACTGCAAGGCCAGTGTGGCTCCCGCCAGCGCGGTAATATTTGCGCTGTCATACGCGGGCGATACTTCCACCACATCGAAACCCACAATATTTAAATCTGCAATCCCCTGCAATATCTGCAAGATTTTTGAGGTCGTCATGCCACCCACCACGGGGGTCCCCGTACCCGGAGCATAAGCCGGATCGAGACAGTCGATGTCAAAAGTCAGGTAGGTGGGACTATCGCCCACTCGCTGGCGAATTGCCGCGACGGTATCAGCCACCGATTGTTCATTGGCCTGATGGGCATCAATTACTTCAAACTTGTGATTACTTCTATCGTAATCGGTACGAATGCCAACTTGAATGGAACGCGAGGGGTCGATAAGCCCTTCTTTGGGTGCGCGAAAAAACATGCAGCCATGATTGTATTTTTCTTTCTCATCGTAGGTATCGGTATGTGCGTCAAAGTGAATGAGTGAGAGCGTGCCGTGGGTCTTTGCATGGCCACGCAACAGGGGGAGCGTTACAAAGTGATCGCCACCAAAACTCACCAGAGTTTTTCCCGCCGATGTTATGCGTGCGGCATGATCTTCAACCTGAGCCAGCATATCTTCGCTGTCGCCCCACATAAATTGGACATCCCCATAGTCCGCCGCTTTCAGTCGAGCGCCAAGGCTGAACGTCCAGGGCCAGCGCTGTTCTTCCCACCGAAGGTTGGCACTGGCCTGGCGAATGGCATTGGGGCCACTGCGGGCGCCTGCCCGGCCACTGGTGCCAAGATCGTAGGGCACACCCATCACAACCGCATCGATAGAGTCGTCACTCAAATCACGGCTAAAAGGTAGTCCCAGAAAACTGAACACGTTGGAAAACATAGACGTGTCGTCTATCGGTAATTTTTTATCGCTCACGTTAAACTCCCAATAAAGCTAGTTCATCAATACACAACTACAAGCAGGCATCATACTCCAGTGGAGTAACCTGCCGGTCAAACTCATCTATCTCCTGCTGCTTGGTCAAGGAGTATGTACGCTGAAACCCCTTGCCAAAGTTGTCGCGAATAAACTCGGAAGATTCGAAGCGGGCCAGGGCATCGGGCCAGTATCGGGGCAGGCTTGGGGGCAGTTTGTCGTAGGCGTTGCCCTCCACTGGTTCAGGTGCTTCTAACTTATTTTCAATGCCGTGCAGCATACCCGCCAGGATAGCGGCGATGGTCAGATAGGGGTTGGCATCTGCGCCGGCTACCCGGTGTTCGATACGCGTGGCCACAGGTGCGTCGGCGGGGACGCGCAGGGAGACCGTGCGGTTTTCATAACCCCAACTGGGCGCAAGCGGCGCATGCGTACCGCGCTGGAAGCGACGGTAGGAATTCAGGTTGGGGGCAAACAACAGCATGCTCTCTTCCATGGTCACCAGACAACCGGCAATGGCCTGGCGCAACAAATCATTACCCTTGCCCGAGCCATTATCAAACGCATTGTTGCCGTCCTTATCGATGAGGCTGCAATGTATATGCATGCCATTTCCGGCGTGATCACCAAAGGGTTTGGCCATAAAACTGGCGCGCAGACCCTGTTTTTTTGCCACGCCTTTGATAGTGCGCTGCAACAACACCGCCTGATCTGCGGCCACCAGCGCGTCGGGGCTGTGATAGAGATTTATCTCATACTGTGAAGGGCCACCTTCCTTAATAAGCGTATCAATAGGCAGGCCCTGGATAACACAGGCATCTCTAATGCCGTGCATCAGTTCGGACATACCCTCCATGACCTCGATACCGTAGGTCTGACCTGTGCACAATGCACCGCCCACTCTGTCTGTCTGGGTATGGACTGGCCGACCCAGAGCATCATTCCCCTTGCGAAACAGGTGAAACTCCATTTCACTGGCCAGTACAGGTGTCAGGCCATGGGAGGCAAAGCGCTCCATTAATCGCTTGAGAATAAAGCGCGTATCATTCTCGCAGGGCTCACCACTGACTTCTCGCAGAGACAATAAAACCTGGCCCGTAGGTCGCTCCGCCCAGGACACCCGCACCAGAGTATCAATATCGGCCTCGCAAATACCGTCGCCATCACCGCTGTCAAATACAAAGGCTTCTACATCCCGGCCCCATACATCAAAGGCCAGTGCACTCATCGGCAACTTCAAACCGCCCGAAAACACCTTGTGTATTTTATCCCGAGTCACCCACTTGCCGCGTAAGCCTCCGGCGATATCTGGAAGAATAACTTCAAAAATTTCGATATCCAGATTGGCATCCAGAAACGCCTGAAGACGCTGATTGGTATTGGACATAAACTAAGCCCTTATTTCTTGTTTAGCTACTTTGTTATTGAGACAGTAAGCAATACACCACTTTAGGGGTAATTCAATCACTTGGTGACTATGCCACACTATTGAGCAATGTATTAGACAATACCGGGTGCGTTTCGGCTATAACACTAACGGGTAACCCCGCAGACCCAGCGCACGCCCTTGAAGCATTCCGTTATGGAGAACAAGCCAATGAACACCGATACAAAAACCCTACGCCAGCTTGACCAATCCCACCACCTGCACCCCTTCACAGACCTGGGTGCCTACAGTCAAAAAGGTGGGCGTATTATTTCCAGGGCAGAACATATTTACATCTACGACTCCGAGGACAACAAAATTCTCGACGGTATGTCTGGCCTGTGGTGCTGCAACCTGGGCTACAGCCAGAACAGCATCGCCGAAGCTGTGTACACACAGTTGCAGGAACTTCCCTACTACAACAATTTCTTTAACTGCTCCAACCAGCCCTCATTGGAAATGGCCAAAGCGCTGGTGGATGTCACACCGGCACAGTTCAACCACGTGTTCTTCACCAACTCCGGTTCTGAGGCAAACGACACCAACATCCGCCTGGTACACCGCTACTACGACCTGATGGGCAAGCCCGATAAAAAGCACATTATCAGTCGTAAGAATGCCTACCACGGCTCCACCATCGCCGGGGCTTCACTGAGTGGCATGGACTATATGCACAAGCAGTTTGTCGGCCTGAACTACATCCACTACATCGGTGAGCCCAACTGGTTTGTTGATGGTGGAGATTTAAGCAAGGACGAGTTTGGCCTGAAGGTTGCCCGTGAACTCGAAGCAATGATTGATGAGGTGGGCGAAGACAAAATTGCTGCTTT
>JAUVBI010000072.1 GCA_030591305.1 Pseudomonadota bacterium | reverse complement strand
CAGGTGCACCTCCTCCGGAGGAACCCCCTCTGTCGCCATCCGTCCAGCGGGCCCTGGCGCAGTGGGAGAAATTTCTCAACGGAGAAACTAATAAGCAAAAGCTCATGTCGCGTTACTTATTCGAACATCTGTTTCTGGCATCTATATATTTTGAAAATGATGGCAATCCAGTCTGGTTCCGAATGGTTCGGTCCTACACCAAACCCGGGCGCAACATTGGACTGATCAGTCGTCGACGCCCCTATGATGATCCGCACACAAAAGCCTTTTACTACCGTTTACAGCGCATGCCCGTCACCGTACTTGTCAAACGGCACATGCCCTATCGTTTCGATCGGGCGCGAATGGATTTTTACCGCGAGTTGTTCCTGACCCGGGATTATGAGGTTGAGCACCTCCCGAGTTACAGCAGCGATATAGCGTCCAACCCCTTTAAAAGCTTCCAGCAAATACCCGTTGACTCCCGGTACCGGTTTCTTCTGGCTGAAGCGCAGTTTAGCATTATGAACTTCATCAAAGGTTCAGTGTGTAGAGGCCAGATTGCCCTGAACGTGATTGATGACCACTTCTGGATCATGTTTGTGGACCCGGACAGCTCAGACCCAGATCTCAACGCCGATTTCCTGGCAAGGGAAAGTGACAACCTGCGCTTGCCCTCAGATGCCACCAGCAGGCTTATCGATATTTTTTCCTGGCGGTCATACGCGAAATCACAGGAACGTTATAAGACAGCCCGACAGAAGGCAATCAACGAGGAATTGTCGGGTGAAGGGCAGTGGCTAAACGTTGACGCAATCTGGGATGGAGACGGTGTTAACGATAACGCCGCACTCACTGTCTTCAGACATTTCGATACCGCCTCTGTAGTAAAAGGCTTTGTGGGTGAGAACCCGAAAACAGTGTGGGTTATTGACTATTCATTGCTGGAACGTATTCACTATCTGTTGGTGGCGGGTTACGACGTCTACGGTGCTGCCTCCCACCAATTGACATCTCGCCTGTATATGGATTTTCTGCGTATGGATGGTGAATTCAACTTTCTGATGTTTATGCCACCGAAGACCCGTATAGAGCTGCGTGACTATTGGTATAGAGGTGCCTCCAGTACCAGCAAGGAAGCTTTTTTTGGCAACAGCGGTATTGTCGATAAGCCCAGTGCTGTTGTCTACCAGACAGATGACCCCAAACGTGAGTTTTTGTCACTGATGCGCGAGCGAATATACGGTGCAAAAGCAAATAACTACAGCTATCACGAAACGGCCAGTGCTACTACGGTCAAAGCATTTCAACAGTTGCAGCAGGACACAGGTCAACATAACAGGTATATGCCAGGGGTCAGCTTTGTCAATATTATTGGCGGTGGTCGCGATGAGGCCTACACTATTATTCGCAATACCGGCTACAGCAATATCGCGCAGTTATTCTACGAGCAGGAGCGCAGGTTACCCACCGAGGATAATTTGACGATTGTGAAAGGGTTTATCGGCGCCTACCCAAACTATTTTTTCCAGGTCGCTGAAAGTCAGGTAGCGTTATTCGCCAGTGACATTAAAAATATGGAAACGGAAGCTGACTACGCTGCCCTGGTGAAGCATTATGGTGTGCATCGAAATTCACCCTGGTTCTGGCGTGTCAGTGACAAGTTTCACCAGATGAAGAAAGGTGAAAGCCCAATCAACGCGGGAATATTCGATTACAACCGATATCATGATCACTGATTTTGACGTTCACCTGTCGTTCCCACGTAGGCGGAAAATGGCAGAAGTTAACCGCCATATCAGGACTAGTAGTTCTTAGGCGCCTGCGAACGCTGCCAAATTTTTAGGAATGCCTTCTCCATAGCACCTTCTGCCGCCATGCCCATTTTTTCTTGCCAGGTTTTTTTGTGAACAAACTTTATTTCATAGACATCCTGGTCTTTGAGCCTCTCTTGCACGAAGGCATCACTGGTTTGCAGAGCATCGATGAGCCCCACGTCGATGGCTTTGCGTCCGTACCACACCTCACCGGTTGAAACCTTGGCCACATCAAGACTGGGACGGTTCTCCCCGACGAATTCCTTGAACAATACGTGGGTTTCTTCCAGCTCTTCTATAAATTTTTGCCGGCCCTTATCGGTGTTTTCCCCAAACATGGTCAAGGTGCGTTTGTATTCTCCGGCGGTTAACAGCTCAACATCTATATCATGCTTTTTCAGCAGACGGTTGAAGTTGGGCAGTTGTGCCAGTACACCAATGGAGCCCAGCACTGCAAAGGGGGCGGCGATAATCGTACTGCCCACACAGGCCATCATATAACCACCACTGGCCGCTACTTTATCCACAGCAACCGTCAGGGGGACTTTTGCATCGGCTATACGCTGCAATTGGCTGGCAGCCAGACCGTAGCTGTGCACCATGCCACCCGGGCTCTCCAATTTTAACAGTATTTCGTCTCCCTCACGTATTTGGGGCAATACGGCGGAGATTTCTTCTCGAAGGTTTTCGGTGGCACTGGCCTTGATGTCACCGTCGAATGCAAGCACATAAAGCCGGCTGCGCTCAGGGTCGGTTTTTTCATCACCGGACTTTTTTGCTGCTTTTTTTGCCGCTTTGGCTTTTTGCTTGTCGGCCTTTTTCTGGGCCTTTCTGTCGAGCTTCAGGACTTCCTCGTCGGTGACAACTTGCTCTAGTAATTCATTGACCAGCTTATACTTCTCATTGAGGTTGAGAATCTCGATATGACCTTCATGCTCTGGCTTTTGCTTCATGCCCAGAGCGACAAGGCCCACAGCAACAATGAGCACCGCTGCAACAATGGTAATGGCCTGGGCCAAAAACAACCCGTATTCAAAAATAAATTCCAAGTGACTACTCCAGACTGATTAACTAAGACTTTCGATGTAACTGTGTATTAACTGACCCGATATGGAAGCCTGCGGTGGAATATGCGGCAGATCTCGATAATGAAACCACTGAGCATCCACGATCTCCTTCGGGTCGCATATGATATCACCCCCTGTGTATTCAGCAAAAAAACCCAGCATTAACTGGTTGGGAAAAGGCCAGGCCTGGGACTCGAAGTAGCGCAAATTGTGAACATCTATATTCACCTCCTCCTTGACCTCCCGCACCAGCGTCTGTTCAGCACTCTCCCCGGGCTCGATAAAGCCCGCCAGCGTGCTGTACATGGGAACGGGGAAATTCGGGCTACGCGCCAACAGCAGCTCCTCACCACGTGTAACCAAAACGATGATGCAGGGGGAAATACGTGGAAATATAATGGAATTACAAGGTTTGCAATTCATTGCATGCTCTGTTGGATGCAGCTGCATGCCACCGCCACAACGGCCACAAAACTGATGATCTCTGTCCCAGTCAAGAAGCTGAGAGCCCCGCCCTACAAGGGCAAACAAGCGATCATCGATGCGGCCGAGCACCTGGTACAGCTTGCCTTTTTGAAAAATCATGGGGTCTAACTCGGCTTGCTCGTTAATTTCGACTGCCCAGCATGCCTCCTCGTTCCAATACCCCAGAAATTGGCGCCGTGTGACCTCCCAGCGCAGGGATGCCATGTGTTCAGGTCCAATAAGGCAGGGCACGGGCGAACGCAACTCGGTTACCAGGTTTCCCCCTTGGAAAACAATCATCAACCCATCTTCCTGGGAAACGGGTGATATGGTGTCTAGTCTGAACAATGGCTGGCCCGTGGTGATTGACAAAATGACGAGGTATAGTATGCACTAGCCCTTACCGGGGCAAGCGCCCGCGTCGCCTCGCCCGATAAAATGTCGTAGAATGCCTCTAAATAGACCAAAAAATAAGATGAGCCAATGACCGAATCAATGCCCCATGCCCTATGGAAGAACTTTCTCGGTTCCTCTCCTGCCTGGTACAAGCAAACCATCATAGCGTTTCTGGTTCTGAACCCTGTGTTTCTGGCGTTACTGGGCCCCTTTGTTACCGGCTGGATTCTGATTGGGGAGTTCATCTTCACCCTGGCTCTGGCGCTGCGATGTTATCCCCTGCAGCCGGGGGGCTTGTTGGCTATTCAGGCTGTCATATTGGGTATGGCTTCACCAGAGTCGGTCTATAATGAGACCCTGGGCAATTTCCAGGTCATTCTGCTGCTGATGTTTATGGTGGCAGGCATCTACTTTATGCAGGAACTATTGCTGTGGCTGTTCACCGGCATATTGCTGAAAGTGAAATCCAAGCCTATGATCTCTGTGCTGTTTTGTCTGGTGTCCGCGTTTTTGTCTGCATTTTTGGATGCCTTAACGGTTACAGCTGTACTGATAAGCGTGGGGGTCGGCTTTTATGCGGTTTACCACAAGGTGGCCTCCGGCAAGAAAGTCACGCACGATGATCATGACCACTCCGACGACCAGGGCGTCCACAAAAGCCACGAAGAAGACCTGGAAAATTTCAGGGCTTTTCTGCGCAGCCTGCTGATGCACGGTGCCGTGGGCACAGCCCTGGGCGGTGTGTGCACGCTGGTGGGCGAACCACAAAACCTGCTTATTGCCGAGGTGGCTGGCTGGGATTTCATAGAATTCTTCACCATTATGGCACCCATAACCATGCCGGTTTTGGTGTGCGGGCTCATCACCTGCTATCTGTTGGAAGTTACGGGCAAGTTTGGTTATGGCACTTTGCTGCCAGATAATGTGCGTGTAGTTCTTGAAGCCTACCAGGCTAGAGAAGATGCCAATCGCAATGCAAGAAGTGTTGCACGATTATGGGTTCAGGCCCTGGTAGCCATTATTCTGATATTGGGCCTCGCCATGCACTGGGCCGCTGTGGGCCTTATCGGCCTGATGATTATTGTACTGTTAACCGCTTTCAACGGCATTGTTGAGGAACACCAGATAGGCCACGCTTTTGAGGAGGCCCTGCCCTTCACCGCACTGTTGGTCGTATTTTTTGCCATTGTGGCGGTAATACACGACCAACATCTGTTTACCCCGGTTATCGATAGGGTGCTGGCAATGGAAGCCGATGTACGACCGGCCATGTTCTTCGTTGCAAACGGTGTTCTATCCATGATCAGCGACAATGTATTCGTCGCGACGGTTTATATCAACGAGGTGAAAGGTGCCCTGGATTCCGGTGCCATAACACGTGCCGAATTCGACAAGCTTGCAGTAGCCATTAATACGGGAACCAACTTGCCCAGTGTCGCAACACCCAACGGCCAGGCCGCATTTCTATTCCTGCTGACCTCTGCCCTGGCCCCCCTGATCCGCTTATCCTACGGCAGGATGGTCATTATGGCCTTCCCCTATACCATTGTGATGGGTGGTGTAGGCCTGATGGCGATAATACTTTATCTATAGCGAACTAAACTAGGCAGGCATTAATAAGAGCGCGACCGACTACTCTATCTCATGACCCAGCTTGATGTGAAGTGGGGCTGGGCCACGTTTGGTATCGAATATACTCAAAAAATAAAACCGCATAGATAAAATCAACTGAAACCAATCCCGCTAATGCCAGTGGAATATCGCCCGATAAAGCATAACGTGTAAAGAAAAAAACAAAGAGTAATTTACCTACAGCGCCAACTATGGCTAACTGCCTGGACGCATAAGAATCGGGATTTCGTGAAATAGCGTAATAAATTCCACCAAACAAAAAAACAAGTGATGATGTTAATTGCAGAAATAAATTAAATAGGGCTGCTTGCGGTACTGTATCGCCCCCCATAAAAATATACATGTCTTCAAAAGCAAAGAAAAATAGCAGGGCAGCACACCCGTTAAATACCGCCCCTGAAAGAAACATTTTTTTGTAATAGCGTACCTTTTTCTCATTCATTAATAATTAAGCCTTTTATACTATCGATGCTTTTAGTATATCCGCTTTATGAATGGTGGAGCATATTCACCTTTGATAACAGCTTTTTTAGGCGCATAGAAGCGAATAACGAGAAAGAAACCATCTTCAGGAACAGGTAGCCAATTTGCTTTTTTATTGTCAGAAGGAGGTTCATATTGTATATGCATATCCAGCGAACCATCCTTGTTATAAACAATACCTGGCGATAAGTTGCTCAGCTTGTACCGCTTATCTTCAAGTTCAGGCAGCCAAAAATCAGGGGTGTATGCTGTTAGCGACCAGAAAGCCGTTGCCTGGGGTATTTCTTCTTTATTGAAGTGAATTTTGTAGTTGTTTTGCCCGCTTAGTAACTCACCACTTTCATCCTTAAATGTCAGCGTATAAGTATTGAATTGAGGCCTGGGAACGATACCACCCAAAGATACGGAAGCTCCGCGTAATAGATAATCACCACCATAATTACCTTGCCTGTCATCTAAAAAAGCCCAGCCATTTAAGTTATAGCCCAGGCCCTTCTTCTGGAGCTCATCCACTTTTTTCTTACCTTGTTCAATGCCAGCCAACATGGCTTCACGAGTTTCGGCTGACAAACTGCCTGAATTAAAATCCCTACCGGCACCGATGTTAATGGCCTTGAATTGTTCAATGTATTCCTGTTCAACTCTATTCGCAGGTGGATATGTATTTAGTAGCGTATTCAGGCCACCGAAAAAGCCTAGCTCACCATCTTCAGCGAGGTTTGGCAGCCGGGGCTTGTGCACAGCGGCTTCTCTAACTCCCTTATTCCATGCACTCAGGGGAACACTCAGATGCTTATCTTGTAAAGCGTTAGCAAGTATAAGGTCTTCTGCATTATTGGGTGTTACATAGGTACGCTGTAAGAAGTGAATTATTGCTCCGGGGCTTCTTATTAACTCAACACCCTCGGGGACTTCGCCCTGCCAATCCTGTGTTGCTAGCATAAATGTATATTCTTCATGGTAGGCATCTCTATTACCATACGCCATGGAATTACCAAGATTCTGGAAATTGTCCTGAAACATGCTGGTTAATTGAATACCGTAAAACCGGTCTTTATAGTTGGGAATTTGGACGACTAGCGGTTCATCGCCCACATCAAACCAGGTCAGGGAATAGATGGTGTCATGATTAGGGGCCTGCCCACCGCGCTCTTTATGATCGGACAATTTTCGTCGGTGGGTAATTTTGTTCACTTCCAGTGTTTTTGTGTCTCTAATCAGTTGTTCAGAATAGAGACGATAATAAACCATTGGACCCAGGCCGTAGGTATATGCATCCTCCGCCAGTTGAGTAATTTGTGCCGTGCTGAGAGAAGCCTCCTTCTCTGTAGCATCTGCTTGCGAATAACTTGCCGCTGCACTGAAAAATAATGCCGTACCAATAGCTAGCGTATAATAACTTAGCATTTTCATCTAATTCCCCTTTATTTGTGATATGCGTTTACGTAAAAATAACACCGCAGACAGGTTCCAACCTTCATCTCTATATGATATACGCTCTATAATGTTTAGAGTAGACTTCAAGTTCCAAATGACAAGTACTATTCCTTTTCAGAGCACCTGTATGCATTATAATAAGTCTGCGTGTATATGACGCAAGACTGAAAGCAGCCATAAGCAGGATTAGTCGTGACTATGAATATAGAGCAAAAGTTTCTAAAAAAACGCGCCTTTATTACTGGCGCAGCAAGTGGGCTGGGGCTCGCAATTTGTGAGCGTCTCGCCCGTGGTGGATGGAAGCTATTAATAGCCGATATCAACGAAGAAAGGCTTGCTCAAGCGGAGCAAATACTAAAAACCCTGGGGGCCGAAACCCTATCCATGGTAATTGATGTCACACAATACGAATCACTGGAGCATGCCGCTGTGACGGTACAAGAGGCCTGGGGTGGTGTTGACCTGGTATTTAATAATGCTGGCATCGCCACCGCGGGCGCTATCGATGAGCTAACCCTGGAAGATTGGCAAAGAACCATTGATGTCGATTTATGGAGTGTCATATACGGCTGTAAAGTATTTACACCCCTGTTAAAGCAACAGGGTGGCGGCCATATTATTAATACCGCATCCAGTGCAGGCACAATGGCCCCACCTGAAATGGCTGCCTATAACGTCGCAAAAGCCGGTGTGGTGTCGCTTTCTGAAACATTAAAAATCGAATTGAGCCGTGATAATATTGGCGTGACAGTAATCTGCCCTACTGTTTTTGTCACCTCGCTGGGCGAATCTATCGGTACTGACCGCGCCATGGAAAAAAGCCTGCGCAAGCAACTGGAAATATCCAAAGTCACACCCGAGCATATTGTGGATGATGTCATTACAGCAATAGAACGTGACCGACTCTATGTGATGACACAGTCCGATGCAAAATGGGGCTGGCGTTTTAAGCGATTTTTCCCCGAGTTCTACACTTCCTTTATCGGATACTTTTATCGCAATAAAAAGTGGATCTTTTCGGAATAATCACAGGAGAAAGGGCAACAGGCGGGGGCAGCTGTATCAGGCACAATAGCGCAGTCAAATATACGGGTGCCTATGCAGCCATCATTGGCGCCAGTAATAGCAGGGTTGGGCGCTGGTACTACCCCAGGGTGCACTCTCTTATTCAGCCCCATAATAAAGGGCGTTGAATAAGAGAGCCTTATGGTGAAGTTTAATCGTCGTCGTGATCATCGTGGTCATCGTGGTCGTTACCACCCCGGTTGCCCCGGACACCGTCGCGCACTTCTTCCTGCTTGCAGTCGCGCTTGTCCTTGCCCACAACGCCCTCTTCCTGTCGGCAATCTCTTCTGTCTTGACGTTCATCAGAGCGACCGCGCTCCTGGCGTCGATCCTGGCGATCGTCAGGGCCTGCAATTGCAGATAATTGAGTTAAGGTGAGTAGCATTGCTGCAAAAAATATTGTAATCAGTTTCATTAATCGAGTTTCCTTCTGAGGTTATAAGGTCAGTGAGGGAATCAGCTTACACCACAAGTCGCTCAGGTACATCCCTCAGTTTATTGAAATAAACACGTACTGTGTCTATGTAAACATATATACCAGTTGCACCCATTCCGCCAGAGCACCGCCAATACCTACTAGAATCTATTCATCTTCATTAAAAATGGGACGAATAATATCCTGAAATTCTGAATCGAGATAGGCCAACACCCCCTAGCTGCCATTCATTGGTAAGCGCGACTTGAGCCCCCTAAACCCATATGACGCTCAAAGAGACAAGCAATCTTCGCCCTGCGACAAAGCAGCTATCCCCCAGACTGCTATGCTTAGTTCCAATAATTACTGAGCCACAACGGAGATTCACCATGTTTACTTTCGAGAAACTCGAAAACCCTACACTAGGGTTGCGCGGACTGGAAGCCGGGCTTACTGAAGAGGAACAGGCCATTCAGGATGCAGCCCATCGCTTTGCAGCAGAGGTAATGCGCCCTATTGGTGAAAAACTGGATAAAATGAGCCCCGAAGAGGTCATAGCTGAAGGCTCTCCGCTCATGGAATATATGGTCAAGCTGCAGGAATCCGGTATTTTAGACCTGGCGGCCCTGGCCGAGCTGGACGATTACCAGAAGTCACGTATTTTTCCCATTATCTTCGAAGAACTTGGCTGGGGTGATTCTGGCCTGGCCATTACCGCCCTCGCCTCTAGTATTCCTGCGTTTGCCGCCCATACCACGGGTGATGCCGAGATTATCGAAAAATTCGGCAATGTTCCCGGCTGTTGGTTGGCTACACAGCCCGGGCGCGGCAGTGACCTGGTTGATATAGACGGTACCGAAGTTTACCCCGGCGCCACCCAGTCAAAAGGAGAATTAAAAGCTCGCATTGACGGTGACGAAGTTGTTATTAGCGGCCAGTCATCGGCCTGGGTGTCATTCGCACCCCTGGCACAAACCGCATTGGCCTACCTGCCCTGCGATTACGGTGAGGGTTTGTACCATAAAGATGGAGGGGGCTTGAACCATATAGCCATCTTTATTCCTCTGGACCTTCCCGGTGTATCCCGTGGCAAGCCATTGGACAAGCTGGGACAGCGCCCCCTACCCCAGGGCGAAATATTTTTTGATGACGTGCGCGTACCCAAGAAATATTGCCTGGCAATGGAAGACGAGGCACTAACCAGCTTTGTCGGTACTCTCACTTTTGCCAATATGGAAATGGCAGCCACATTTACCGGCGTAGCCCGCGCCGCATTCGAACATGCGCTTGCCTACGTCCACGAACGCAAGCAAGGCGGTGTTCCTATTGTTGAGCACCAGAGTGTTCAATTGCGCACTTTCAATCTCTGGCAAAAAGTGGAGACCTGTAGAGCATTGTCGCAACGTGTATTCGACTACAACTACAGTACTAAGGGGCCGCATTTGATGGCCTCGGTAACCAGTAAAACCTATGTAACTGATACAGCCTTTGAGGTTGCCAGTGAGGCGCTACAATTATTTGGCGGCAATGGTCTCACTAAAGAATATCCCATAGAAAAATTAATGCGCGATGCCAGGGCATCCATGATCGAGGACGGTGAAAATAACATCCTCAGGCTCAAGGGTATGTCCTGGCTGAGTAAACACTATAAAGAAACAAACGGGCTATAAGGCAGCTGTCTGAAAGTTTTAATCAGACAAATGAAATAACGGGAAAAATATCATGTCAAAGAAACCAGTAGTAGTTTACGGCGCAAGTGGATACACAGGTCGGTTGATAGCAGAGGCCCTGCGCAATTATCAAATCCCCTTTATTGCAGCCGGGCGTAATAAAGCTCGCTTGGAAGAGGCCATGGCGCTGGTGCCAGGCATCGAAACAGCCGAGTACGAAATAGTTGAAGTTAATCATAACCCAGCTGGCACACCCATGGGGTGGAGGTTCACTGCCGGCTTCAGCTCGGCCTGTCAGGCTGTGGGATACCGCGAGTTGCTGGGTCAATTCCAGAACTTCGGGCTGTGCGAACTGGAAACATTCTAGGGATATAAAATAATGCGTATTATCGAGCACTTTGACAACGGGACGAAATACTATCCCAATAACATCGCCGTTATCGATGTGGGCAGTGAACAGCCCGGGCTGAGCTATGCTGACGCACAGCCTGTCACCCACGCTATTGCCGGGGCTATTGCAGCCCGGGGCTATAGTGAGGGGGGACATGTTGGGGTGCTAGCGCCCAATTGCACCACTGCATTCCTGGCGCTGTTAGGCCTGTTTCGCGCCCAGTGCGTGTGGCTGCCTATAAATCCGCGCAATACGGTGCCGGTAAATGCCGATCTTCTTACGCGCTTTGATGGCGAGTTACTATTGTTTCACAGCAGCTTTGCTACAGAGGCTCAGCAGTTACTGGAGCAATGCCCGGGCATAAGGGAAATTGTCTGTCTCGATAGCGACTGTGGCGTTGGTACGCCTATGGGCAAGTGGTCAGACGACGCACCTACCAGCTTTTACCCTACCGGTGGCGAGATGGACGATACCTTCGCTATCTTCCCCACCGGCGGCACAACGGGCAAATCGAAGGGTGTTGTTTTAACCCACACCAATATTCACACGTTCTTCAATAATTTCTACAGCCACTTTAATTATCACGATGACACCTGCCACTTGATGGTAGCACCTATGACCCACACGGCAGGCTTAACGGGCTGCATGCATTTTCCCCGGGGTGGCACCAACGCCATTATGTCCACCGCCAACCCAGCAGACATTGCGGATGCCATGGAGAAATACAAGGTTACCCATCTGTTTCTGCCGCCCACAGTGTTGTATATGATGCTTGCCCTGCCAGACATCGAAGACAGAGACTACAGCAAGCTGCAACATTTTCTGGTGGGTGCTGCACCCACGTCCCTTGATCGATTAAAAGAAGCAGTCAAAGTATTTGGCCCTGTGATGACAGAAGCCTTCGGCCAATCGGAGGCCCCCGCCTCTATCACGGCCAAGGCACCCTGGGACTATCTGGGCAAAGACGGCAAGATAGACGAAGCCAGGCTGCACTCCATTGGGCGCCCCTGTGTCTTCAACACGGTGACAATTCTCAATGACGATGGTGAGGAACAGCCTGCGGGAACATCGGGAGAAATTTGTCTCAAGGGCGACCTTGTCAGCCCCGGTTATTACAAAAACCCCGAGGCCACAGCTGAAGTACGTGAATTTGGCTGGCACCATACCGGTGACATTGGCATCATGGATAAGGATGGCTATATAACCATCGTAGACCGCAAAAAAGACATGATAATCACCGGCGGCTTCAATGTCTTCCCCAATGAGATTGAACAGGTGGTATCCACCCACCCCGCCGTACAGGAATGTGCCGTGGTCGGTGTACCCGATGAGAAATGGGGTGAAGCCGTGAAAGCGGTAGTCCAGCTAAAACCCGGCCAAAGCTGCACAGAAGAAGAGTTAATGGCATTGGTGAAATCGGAGCTCGGCAGTGTCAAGACACCAAAGAGTGTTGATTTTATCGAGCAGCTACCTCGCAGCCCGGT
>JAUVBI010000036.1 GCA_030591305.1 Pseudomonadota bacterium | reverse complement strand
TGGCCGGTGGATTTGAAGTGGCTATCTCCTGTGATTTAATCATTGCTGCTGACAATGCCAAATTTGGCATCCCTGAAGTAAAGCGGGGCCTGGCCGCTGCGGCCGGTGGATTGATGAAACTACCGAGGCAAATACCATCTCGTCTGGCCATGGAATTGGCGCTCACAGGCGAGTTTATAAGCTCACAGCGAGCCTACGAAATGGGCTTGATCAACCAGGTTGTTGAGGCCGGTACCGCCCTCGATGCCGCCAGGGCACTGGCCGCAAAAATCGCTGCTAACGGACCTCTCGCCGTGGCTGTCAGCAAGCAGGTGGTCAATGAGTCCGCCAGCTGGTCCGATGAAGAAATGTGGAAAAAGCAGGGCGCCCTGGTTATGCCGGTTTTTACCAGTGAGGACGCCATCGAAGGCGCCACCGCCTTCGCCGAGAAACGCGCGCCCGCCTGGAAAGGCCGCTGAGCCAACCCATTCCAAAAAAACAGGAAAACACTATGTCAGAAGCATGGATTATTGATGCCTGTCGCACGCCGCGCGGCATTGGAAAAAAAGGTAAAGGCGCACTGGCCGAAGAGCACCCCCAACACTTGGGTGCAACCGTCCTCAAAGCTATCGCCGAACGTAACAATTTGAATACGGCCGATGTAGGCGATGTCATCTTTGGCACCAGTTCCCAGCGTGGTCGCCAGAGCGGTGACCTGGCACGTATGGCGGCACTGGACGCGGGCTACGATATTCGCTCCAGTGGTGTGACCCTGGACCGTTTTTGCGGCTCCGGTATCACTTCAGTCAATCTGGCCGCGGCTAATATTATGTGCGGCATGGAAGACCTGGTCATCGGTGGTGGTGCCGAGATGATGTCTACGTTTGGTGAGGAAGGCACGGCTATGTCGCACTTCCTGGACAATGGTAACCTGCACCTGCGAGAGATACACCCACAGCCCCACCAGGGCGTGTGTGCAGATGCTATCGCAACCATAGAGGGCATTGGCCGCGAGGCACTGGACTCGCTGGCTGCGGTATCACAGGCCCGCGCTGCCAATGCCATTGCAAAAGGTTACTTCGACAACAGCCTGATTCCTGTCTACAAGCAGGACGGCTCCCTGGCCCTGGACAAAGAACAGTTCCCCAGGCCCGGCACCACACTGGAAACTCTGAGCGAACTCAAGCCCTCTTTTGCAGCATTGGCCGACTACCCTCTGGACGAAGCCGGCACCACCTTCAGGGGCATGCTACTGCAAAAATATGCAGGGCTGAATATCGTGCACTCTCACCACGCGGGAAATTCATCCGGCGTGGTTGATGGGGCTGCCGCACTATTGTTGGCATCGCCCGAGTACGCCAAGGCCAACGGCATGAAACCGCGAGCCAGAATCAAAGCCATGTGCAATATGGGCGACTGCCCTACTCTCATGCTGAATGCACCGGTTCCCGCCGCAAAAAAAGTACTGGCTAAAGCGGGATTGAGTATTTCGGATATAGACCTATTCGAAATTAATGAGGCCTTTTCAGTTGTTGCCGAAAAGTTCATCCGGGACCTGGGCCTCGATCGAGACAAAGTGAATGTGAACGGCGGCGCCATGGCCCTGGGCCACCCTATAGGGGCAACCGGATCAATGTTGATTGGTACGATACTGGACGAGCTGGAACGCCGTGACCAGCAGTTTGGATTGGTCACTATGTGTGCCGCCGGCGGCATGGCGCCGGCAATTATTATCGAGCGAATCTAGCCATATCGAAGCAGTCACAGGTTCCAAGTTTAAAAAGAGGGGCTTTCCGCCCCCTTTTTAAAGGATTTAGGCCGCCTTTACGGCCCGCTCTGCTTTAGCAGGTTTTTTCACAGCCCTGGGTGATTTCCTCGCTGCAGACTTTTTCCTTGAACCCGATTGCGTTTTCTTAACACCGGTCTCCCTGTTTACACCGTCCAGAGACAGCTGCTTTGCCATTCTCTCCCTGTCGGCCAGGGTTGCAGGTGGGCGACGGCGAGAGGCCCGCGGGCGATGCACCGATGTATCCGGACGCAAGTCACCGTATTCAAATCGGTGCAAGATCTCTTCCATGGTGCGACTAATTTTCGTACAGGTTCTAATTGCCTCAATGTTGGGAAAAGCTGAGTGTTCGCCACCATCCACTAGATCCATCAGGTCCTTTTCAGACAGATGGGACAGCACCTTGCGCGGGTTATACCAACGAAAACTTGGCACAATATTGATATCACCGCTGTATTCCTGGTCCATAAGGCTGTGTACACCATTGAGGAAAAGATTTAAGCGCGGCCATTGGTCGCCCTTCTTTTGAGCAATGCCCCGGTAAAAATTCAAAAGTTCACGCCCCACACCTATGCCCAGGCCACCCAGGGCAGCAGTCAGCCTGTTGGGTTCGCCACCATTTCGCAGAAAAGGTATGGCGATAGGATTGACCATGCTGACAATATAGTGGTTGGTACTGAACAAGCGAGACAGGCGCTTAGCCGGCAGGTCATCTGCAATAGAGCCATCTACCCACTTGCGCGATGGCAAATAGGGTTGCGCCTCACCGTGGGAATTTTTCGCCATAAGCATAACCGAGGGAAATACCCCGGGAACCGCGCAAGATGCGATAACCGCAGAGCGAATATAAACATTGGGTGATGTTATGGCATTCAACAAACGGGAAGTCTGGTGGGCCTCGGCAGGTGCGACAGTAATATTGATTTGACGACCGGTCTTTTCGTAGGCCTCCTGGAAGGTCATATCAGGTACCAGGCGGGCAATAATATTCTCCAGGTCATGCACATCGACCTGGGGGTTGGCACCAAAAAACATCTTGGAAAAGACATTTGCTTCCTTTTCCGCCTCAAAATGGATGTTGGCGGGGTCAAAGAAAAACTCTAACTCTGTATCAGTATGGGTTCCAAGCATACCGGCAATCATGGAGCCCGCACTGGACCCCGAAATGACCCTGGGCATAAGCTTTTCTGCCATCAGCGCCTTTACAACGCCCAGATGATAAAAACCCAGCACGCCTCCACCGCTTAACATCAGGGCGGAACGGCCATAGCAAATATTGGCCCGGTAGAAAAAATCGAGCTTCTGCTGGGGGCTGATTTCATCGGCTTTCAGCTCTGCCAGAAACCTCAGGGATTCATCTATTTCATCGATATATTGTTCAATCAGGCGCTTGGTACCGAAATTCGCCCGCAGATAAAGACTGCTGCGCCCCATCCCACCCATATTGCCGTGTATACCCTCATTGAGAGCAAACAGCAGACCCTGGTAGTCCTGCCGAGCACGTAAACTGCGCAACATATCCAGACGTAGACGAATTTGCACATAGTCATACTGGGTAGTTTGATCGACGTCACGCCAGCGTTTTTGCCCCGACAATTCATCGTGCTCTTTGGCCAATTCAGACCACTGCGCATAATCAGTGGATTTATTCATTAAACGTTGTAGTTTCTTGAGTTTACGACTGCGCTTCACTCGCTATACCTCTGCTAATCATTTCAATGATTAGTGTATTCTAATCCATGTATGACTCCACTCCCAACTATTTGTACTGGCGTGCAGGAACAGATAAGCTGCCTGTCAAGCCTGCAGGTCAATAAAAAATAAAGAGAGGAGATTCAGCCCTTTGCGCGGATATTTGATTTCTTTCGTCCTCCTGATGGCGATATTTGGCTCCATAGGGGGCTATTATTATCAGAGTAACGCCTCAAGCAACTCCAATTACACGCCTCCCCCGGTTACAGTCGGAGCGGCAGTGGCCCTGGCCGCCACCTGGAGTACACGACTGGATGCCATCGGCACGATAAAAGCAGTCAGGGGAGTCGAACTCAGTTCCGAAGAAAGTGGAGAGATCATTGCTATCGATGTTATCTCTGGCAGCCAGGTGAATGCGGGAGACCTGCTGATAACACTGAATGACCAGGTCGAACAGGCGAGCAAAAAGCGCCAGATAGCCAACCGGGAGTTGGCCCGTTTACTTTTTGAGCGCGACCGTAAACTGGTCAGGCAAAAATCTATTCCCCAGAGCCAGTTCGATCGCTCCAAGGCCGGCCTGGACAGCGCCAATGCCCAATTGGCAGAAATCGAGGCACGCCTGGATAACAAACGAATCAACGCACCTTTTGCGGGAACCATCGGTATCATCCACGTTAAAGTCGGCGATTATGTAGAGCCTGGAACAAAAATTACTACCTTGCAGGACCTGTCCGAACTGGAGATTGACTTCACCGTTCCCGAACGACATTACCCCAGCCTCCGACCGGGGCTGAAAATTACAGTAAGGTCATCCGCTCTGCCCGGTCGCGATCTACACGCGACCTTACAGGCCCTGGACAGCCGCGTTGAATCCAGCACCAGAAACTTATTATTGCGGGCCACGATGACCAACGCCAAAGGCTTGCTCCCCGGCATGTTTGCCGAGTTAAGCATAGACCTGGACACCCCCTTCTCACTGGTTACCGTGCCCGAAACTGCTGTGAGCTACTCTCTACACGGCAATATTGTCTACGTGGTGGACCGGGATGCCGATAAGCTAACGGTTACCCCGCGCATTGTGACGGTCGGAGATTCACGGGGCGGACACGTCGCCATTCTCGATGGCGTAAAGGCAGGGGAAACAGTGGTTTCGGCCGGACAAAACAAACTGTACCGCGGAACCTTCATCGTCATTGATGCATCCGTGAAATTTTAGTGTCTTTTACCGACATCTTCATTAAAAGACCAGTACTGGCCATTGTCATCAGTGCCCTTCTCCTGCTGCTGGGCGGTCAGGCCGCAAGCCACTTATCGATACGCGAGTTTCCCGAGCTGGAAAACAGCGTGATTCATGTAAAAACTGTCTATCCCGGCGCCAGTGCCCGAACGGTGCAGGGCTTTGTTACTACCCCCCTGCAAATAACCCTTGCCGGCGCCAGGGGCATCGAATACATGACTTCTGACAGCAAACCGGGGGTTTCGGACATCACCGTGCATGTACGCCTGGGCGAAAACAGCAGCGATGTACTGTCCGAGGTAATTGCCAAGGTGGCCGAGGCGCGTTCAGATTTACCCCGCGATATCGAAAGCCCCGAAGTAAGCACCGTTTCCGGGGGCGACGCCCTGATGTATTTATCCTTTGCCAGCGAGGAAATGAGCATCCCCCAGGTGGCGGACTACCTGGTGCGTGCTGTGCAACCGGAGCTGGCGACCATTGAAGGGGTTGGCAAGGCTAATATTCTAGGCGGTAAATTTCTCGCCATGCGCATATGGCTGGATCCCGTACGCATGGCAGCCTTTGGCGTGACCGCAGAAGATATCAACGAGGCGATCAATCGCGACAACTACATTTCCACCGCCGGTTCCACCGAGGGTGGACTTGTGCGGGCAACCGTGGATGCCAGGACTGACATGCAAACACCAGAGGCCTTCGCCGAACTAACGGTTCGCCAACGCGGAGAGGAGCGTGTCCGACTGGGCGATGTTGCAGATGTAGAGTTGTCAGCGGAGAACACCCAGTTCAGTTCCTTTTCCAGCGGCCGCGATGCAATTTTCATCTCAATTACAGCAACACCTGACGCCAACCCGCTGGACGTGTCCCGGGCAGTAAAAGCGGCCATGCCACGTATCGCCGCCGCTCTTCCGGCTGACCTGCAGATGACACTGGACGGAGACGGCTCGGTAGCCATTGAAGAGGCCCTGCGGCAAGTCGGTGTCACCCTGATTGAAGCCGGCATCATCGTAATACTGGTAATCTACCTGTTTTTAGGGTCTCTGCGCGTCGTTATTATTCCCTTGGTCGCCATTCCCCTGTCGCTGATAGGTGTACTGTCACTTATTCTGGCCATGGATTTTTCCATCAATTTACTCACGCTTCTGGCCATGGTTATCGCTATCGGTCTGGTGGTGGATGATGCCATTGTGGTGGTGGAAAATGTCCACAGACACATTGAGATGGGCGCCACTCCCATGGATGCAGCGCTGAAGGGGGCCAGGCAGGTTGCCCTGCCCGTCCTCGCTATGACTCTCACCCTGGCGGCGGTCTACGCACCCATCAGTTTTATGGGAGGGCTCACCGGCTCCCTGTTCAGTGAATTTGCCCTGTCCCTGGCGGGTGCTGTTATCGTGTCCGGGATTATCGCACTGACTCTCAGCCCCATGATGTGCTCACGGGTTTTGAAAGATCACGACCACCAAGGGCGTTTTGCCGACTGGCTGGATGTGAAATTTCAAGCCCTTATTTCGGTCTATAGGCACCTTCTGAGTGCCTGTCTGACAAACAGGGGGGCGGTGCTTCTGTTCAGCGCCGGTATTATCGTCAGTCTACCTTTGCTCATTTCAATCACCCAACAGGAGCTGGCACCCGAGGAAGATGAGGGCTCGATATACGTCGTTACCAGCCCTCCCCAATATGCCAATCTGCAGTACATCAATTATTTTCTCGATGAAGTTGTGCAATTGTGGCGCACCATTCCCGAGGTCGACCGCTCCTGGCAAGTGAGTTCACCCAACTTCAACATCGGTGGCCTGGATCTCAAGCCCTGGGATGAACGGGAGCGCACCCAGCAGGAACTGCTGGTGGAGTTTCAGCAAAAGCTCAATGGACTGGCAGGTGTAAAGGCTTTCACCTTTGGCTCCGCGCCCCTGCCCGGGTCGAACTCGGGGCTACCAATAAGCTTTGTAGTGGCATCCACTGCAGCACACGAAGAAGTTGAGCAAGTGGGCGAGCAATTGTTGCAGGCAGCGCGCGAGTCCGGCCTGTTTACCTTTATCAGCCAGAGCCTGGAATTTACCCGGCCTGAGATAAAAGTGAATATCGACAGGGCCAGGGCAGCCCGGCTGGGAATATCCATGCGCTCCATAGGCCGCACCCTGGGAGTAATGCTAGGAGAGGCCGAGACCAGCCGCTTTTCCATGGAGGGTCGCAGTTACAAGGTGATCCCACAGGCCGCCCAGGGTTTCAGGTTGACCAAAAGAGAACTGGAAAAATACTACCTGCGGACATCCAGCGATAAACTGGTGCCACTGTCGGCCGTGATCTCACTGGAGTCCTCAGTGCAGGCTAACGAACTCACCCAGTACCAACAGATGAATAGCACAACATTGCAGGGAATGATGACGCCACCCAATACCCTGGGTACCGGGCTGACGTTCTTGGAAGAAAAGCTGGCAGAGATAGCTCCCATGGGGTTCCGGGCTGGTTACACGGGAGGATCCCGCCGTTTTGTACAGGAATCTGCATCTTTCCCTGCACTGTTCGCCACATCTCTTATCCTTATTTTTCTTGTACTGGCGGCCCAATTTAACAGCTTCCGTGACCCGCTGGTGGTATTGGTTACTGTGCCGCTCTCTATTTTTGGCGCTGTTGTACCCATCGCCCTGGGCTTTGTCACACTGAATATCTACACCCAGATAGGGCTATTGACCCTGATTGGCCTGATCAGTAAGCACGGCATTTTAATTGTGGATTTCGCCAATCAGCTGGTGCGCGAGGGCGCCAACCGGGTTGATGCAATTCTGGAAGCTGCATCATTGCGGCTGCGCCCAATTCTTATGACGACATTTGCTACGGTTCTGGGTGTTTGGCCGCTGTTAATGGCCAGCGGCGCCGGGGCGAATAGCCGTTACAGCATCGGTCTGGTTATTACGGCGGGAATGTTGGTGGGGACTTTGTTTACGCTGTTTGTGGTGCCGGTGTTTTATCTGACGCTACACCCGGAACGAGACCATGATGCTCAGGCGGCAGTGCACTCTCAGTAATCCCAGGTGCCCCGCACGGTAATAGGGCTACCTTCACCGAACCTATTCCGAGCGAGTGCCGCCCTTATACTCATCCACTAAACGGCGTTTGTACATTTTACCGTTATCCATCCTGGGCAGCTTTTCATTAAAATGTAGCGACCGCGGCGCCTTCACACTAGACAAGCGCTCCCTGACCCACTCTATCAATTCAATGGCCACTTCATCGGTGGCATCCACCCAGTTCATGGGCTCGACTACCGCGTGCACCGATTCGCCAAACTCGGGATGGGGCACACCAAACACCGCCACGTCTGCCACCTTGTCGTGGGTGATAAGTAAGTTCTCTATCTCCTGCGGGTAGATGTTGACGCCACCGCTGATAATCATGAAGTTTTTGCGGTCAGTGAGATATAAAAAAACGTCTTCGTCGACGTAACCGACATCGCCGGTTGTTGCCCAGCCTCTGTCGTTATAGGCCTCGGAGGTTTTACCGGGTTCACCGTGATATTCAAACTTATTTTCATTTTCACCGAAGTAGATGGTGCCGATTTCGCCAGTGGGCAGTTCATTGCCATCGTCATCCAGAATGTGCAGTTCACCCACCATCGCCGGCCCCACAGAGCCACGGTGAGTCAGCCAGGCTGCCGAATCAATAATGGTAACGCCGATACCTTCACTGGCGGCGTAGTACTCCACAATAACCTCACCCCACCAATCTATCATTTGCTGCTTGATCTCCACCGGGCAGGGGGCTGCCGCATGAATTGCAAACTGCATGGAACTCATATCGTAGCGTGTGCGGACTTCTTCCGGCAACTTGAGCATGCGAATAAACATGATAGGCACCCACTGGCTGTGGGTTACCCTGTGCTCTTCAATAAGCTGTAGCGCACGCTCCGGGTCAAATTTTTCCATGATAATCACGGTGCCACCCAGAAACAGGCTCATCAGATTGTAGTGCAGGGGTGCAGCGTGATATAGCGGAGCAGGTGACAGGTAGACCGTCTCTTCACCAAACCCAAAAGCCGGGCCAAGAGAGAGTGCAAGGGGATAGGTCGCGTTCACATCATCACTGGCAGGGGAAATGAACACACCCTTGGGTTGGCCCGTGGTGCCCGAGGAATAGACCATGGGCATGCCATTGGCCTCATCGTCTATACGTGTGGTGGGCTGTGCATCAACGGCCTCTTCCCAGGATTCAAAGCCGGGTTTGATGCCATCTACCATCAGGAAAGTCTCTATACCTGTGTCACCCTCAACAACGATCTTCTCCGCCACTTCGGCCAGGGGCAAGCAGGCAATAAATAATCTGGCGCCACAATTTTTAAGGATATAGGCCGTCTCATCCAACATCAGATGAGTGCTGATAGGCGTATAGATCAAACCGGCCCGTTGTGCGCCCCAGCAAATTTCCAGGAATTGCCGATTGTTATTTAACATCATGCCAATGTGGTCGCCTTTTTTCAGGCCCAGTGAACGAAACAACTGAGCTGCCTGGTTAGAGCGCTCATCCAATTGGGCATAGGTGACCATTTCGCCCGAATCGGCCATGATAATTGCGGGCTTATGGGGATAGGTTTCTGCAGTGATACTGGGATGTGGCATAGAACACTCCGTCCTTATTAATGGCTGCTTATGCCACCATGATAGAAGCATAGAGCACAAAGCGACAGTAAGTTAGTACAGTGTGTTGATATAGATCGCATTTATACACAATCCGGGCCCTAACAAAAGCGTATCAGGCCCTGCTGCATGGTACTCGCTACCAGCGTACCGTCCCGGGTGAAGAAGCTGCCGTGCGCCAGGCCCCTGCCCCCGCCAATCTGCTTGGCTTCCACCGTGTGTAACAACCACTCATCAGCCCGAAAATCCTGGTGAAACCACAGCGCGTGATCCAGGCTGGCCACCTGTAGATGAGGGTCCATAAAATAATGGCCGTGGGCAATCAGGCACACATCAATGAGAAAGGCGTCAGAGATATAGGCCAGTAGGGCCTGATGCATGCCTCTGCCCTCCACCATTCCTCCGGGAACTGTACCGGTGGTCTTCACCCATATCTGCAACTCGGGGTCTCGCGCTGTCGGGCTGTCCCAGTCGATGGGCTCCACCATCCTGAATTCCAGGTCTGTACCCGTGGTGATCATAAAGTCCTCGTGCAGACTGCCCGCCTGTATACCCAGCTCGCGTTCACTGGGCAACTCCTCTGGCTGCGGCACGCTGGGAGCAGAGGGCTGATAGCTGTCACCCCTGGAGGCTTTCTGGAAAGACATGGAGCTCACCAACATGGGCTTTCCATCCTGCAGCGCAACAACGCGCCTGGAGCTGAAACTGCCACCATCCCTGGCCCGCTCGACCTCCAGTTGAATTGGCTTGGCAGGATTTCCAGGGCGCAAAAAATAGGCGTGCTGTGAGTGTAAAACCCGCTCTGAAGATACCGTAGCCACTGCTGCACTAATGCATTGAGCCAACACCTGCCCACCGTATACCCGCTGTGATTTAGGGTGCATATTCGAGGCTATAAATGAATCTTCAGCAACGAATTGCGGTGTGAGAACATCGAGCAACTGGTCAAACATTGGCTGCATCTACTATCATGACTTTTGAGGAGTGCTATTATGCAGAAAAAGGAAGCAGAATGAACGAGAACTTATCACCACAGGCACTGCGCGCGTCTATTCGCAGTGGCGAGCATACCGGCAATACCTCTGGCTTTGCCCCCGGCCATGTACAATGCAATATTGTTATTTTGCCCTCTGACTGGGCCAACGACTTTCTGCGCTTTTGCCAGCTGAACCCCAAACCCTGCCCCCTGATTGCCATGTCAAACAAACCTGGCGATTTTTTACTACCTACTTTAGGGGATGTCGACATTCGCTCTGACGTGCCAAACTATCGCGTCTTTCGCAATGGCACGTTGCAAGAGGAAACAACTGACATCTCAAAATTGTGGCGCAATGACCTGGTGACCTTCGCCCTGGGTTGCTCCTTCTCCTTTGAAGAAGCTCTGCTGGCAGATGGCCTGGAGGTACGCAATGTGACGGACGGCGTGAACGTCCCCATGTTTCGAACAAACCTGGACTGTACATCTGCAGGCCCCTTCGCAGGGAAGATGGTAGTGAGTATGCGCCCGTTTAAAGCGGCAGATGCTATTCGGGCAGTCCAGATCTGCACCCGATTCCCCTCGGTCCACGGAGCACCCATCCACCTGGGAGATCCGACGCTGATTGGTATCGGCAATCTGGCACAGCCAGATTATGGCGATGCAGTTGCCCTGGATGAAGATGAACTACCTGTATTTTGGGCCTGTGGTGTAACACCACAGGTGGCCTTGGAGACAGCAAAACCACCCTTTGCCATAACCCACAGCCCCGGCTGCATGCTGGTGACAGATTTGCGCAACAGCCAATTGGCGGTGATGTGAAAAAGATAAGGAAATAAAAAGTCGCTATGTTATTAAATTGTGATTTGGGAGAGAGCTACGGCAGCTGGACCATGGGCCTGGATGAACAGGTAATGCCATTCATTGACCAGGCCAATATTGCCTGTGGCTTTCACGGCGGCGACCCATTGACCATCCGCAAAACCCTGGCACTGGCTAAAGAGCACAATGTCACGGTGGGCGCGCACCCGGCCTACCCCGACCTGGTCGGCTTTGGCCGACGCTCAATGAACCTCGCACCGCAAGAGTTGGCCGCTGCGCTGCTCTACCAGATTTCTGCTCTGGACGGCATGGCCAAATGCGCACAGTTACAACTGTGTTATGTAAAACCGCACGGTGCCCTGTACAACGACATGATGGCCAGGGCCGAAATACGCACCACCATTATGCAGGCCATCGCTTCCTTCCACCGCCCCATCACACTTATGCTACAAGCCACCCCCAGTGCCGACCTGTATCGAGAGGAAGCCAGCAAGGTCGGTATTGAGCTTCTTTTTGAGGCCTTTGCCGATCGCTGCTATGACAACGACGGAGCCCTGTTGTCCCGCAGCAAGCCCGGCGCGGTACTCAACCGGGAAAAAATGCTGGCGCAGGTGCAACAGCTTATGGATAACGGAACGGTGACTACCGTGGACGATAAGCTGATAACGTTGAGTCCCGATACACTCTGTGTTCACGGCGACAATGCGGATGGTGTTGCGGCAATTCAGGAAATTCGTGCCCTTGTGGACGGAGCATAACTTACAGTGATTCTTCACACGGCAGGCGAAAATTCGCTTATCGCGTATCTGGGTGAGGAAACCAGCCCCAAGATATCCGGTCGCGTGCAGGCTGCAGCCATCGCCATTGAGGCGACCCTGGGCGATGAACTCATCGACCTGGTGCCCTCCTACGCCTCATTACTGATTATCTACGACGCCCTGCGCACCGACCAGATGAGCGTCAGCGCGCGCGTGCGAGCGGCGGTGCAGGGAATTGAGTCCAGCACCGCAGTCAGCGAGGGTAGAACGGTGGTGTTGCCGGTTTACTATGCACCCGAAGCGGGTGAGGACCTGGAGGCACTGGCCAGTCGCGCAAAGCTGAGCGTCGATGAGGTAATACAACTGCACTCAGGCATGGAGTACCGCGTCTACGCCATAGGCTTTGCCCCCGGCTATGCCTACCTGGGTGAAGTGGATGAGCGAATTGCCGCTCCAAGGCTGAGCACACCGCGCACAAAAGTACCCCGGGGCGCTGTTGCCATCGCCGACCGCCAGACCGCAGTCTACCCTGCGGAATCTCCTGGCGGCTGGAATTTGATAGGCCGCTGCCCCACGCGTATGTTTAACCCCGACAGCGATCCCATTATGCCCGTCTCGGTAGGTGACCGCGTACGTTTTGAGCCCATTGACCGGAAACACTTCCTGGAACTGGGAGGTGATTTGTCATGAGCTTTCGTATTCTTCAAGCTGGCATTCTCAGCCTGCTACAGGACAGTGGCCGCATCGGGCAACACCGCATCGGCCTGACTACAGGCGGCCCCCTGGACCCCGGTGCTTTTAACTGGTGCAACCGCTTATTGCAGAATGCCACTGGCAGCACCGCCATCGAAATCAGCTTCGGCGGATTACAAATTGAAGCCCAGGTCGACACCTTCATTTGTGTCACTGGCGCCCGTATGCCGCTGCGCATTAACAAAGTGCAGAAAGACTTATGGCATGTACACCGGGTAAAAGCCGGTGACATTATCGCCCTGGATTTTGCCGAGGAGGGCACTCGAAGTTATCTTGGCGTCGCCGACGGCTTCCAGGTGGCACCCAGTTTTGGCAGCACTGCCACGGTAATGCGCGAGGTAATAGGCGGTCTCAATGGCGATAAACTGCAGCTGGGCGACAAACTTCCCTGTTCGATGACAAAAGAGCGCCGACAACTTTACCTGGAGCCGAAACATCAGCCGCACTACCAGAATATAGCCACCATCCGGGTAATACCCGGTTATCAGCAAGCTTATTTTAGCCGTCTGCAACAACGCCTGTTCTTCAGTCACGCCTATACCGTTAGTGAACGTTGCGACCGCATGGGTTATCGTTTGGAGGGCCCGCCAATATCCTGTGAGATTGAGGGAATACTGTCCGAGGGCATTTGCTACGGTGCCATACAGATACCTGCAGATGGCCAGCCTATTGTCTTACTCAACGATAGACAGACCATTGGCGGCTACCCCAAAATTGGCTCTGCCCTGTCACTTGATGCCGCCCACCTGGCCCAGTTAAAGCCCGGCGACACGGTGCATTTCGCACCTATAAGCCATCACGCTGCGCACAACGCACTACACCTGGCGGCCAGCTTTCACAATCGACTGCCCCTATCGGAGCTGACTTAAACCCTATGCCAATGACCGAACTTGAACTCAGCCAGGCCATTGAAGATGTGCTGGTAGCGCGCAACCCGCGCAATATGCAAACCGCACAGGCTGCACTCACGCCAGGCTATTACCTGCGGGCTGCAAAGTACCTTGAAGGCCTGAACGGGGCTGTCATTATCGGCACAGGCTTCCCGGTGGGAGACACCTTTGAGACCGATGGACCAGTGGGTGCCATTGCGCTCTACGACACACTGAAAGCACTTGGAGCCGACCCCTGGCTGGCCTGTGCTGCTCCCCTGTCCCGCGCCTTGCAAGACGACTACCAGGTACTGGAGTTGCGCGCAGCCGACCTGGCATCAGCCCAACTCGAAGCAGCAAAAAATCTGCAAAAATTGAATCCTGTTGCGCTTATTTCTATAGAGCGACCCGGGCTCACCGACGACGGCTGTTACTACAATATGCGTGGCGAGAACATTACCGCACGCTGCGGCTTCTTCGATCCCTATGTGCAAGCGGCGCTCTGTCCCACGATTGCTATTGGCGATGGTGGAAATGAAATTGGTATGGGTAACATCGCCCGGGCAATTTCCGAACTGGACATCAATGTCGCGGTCACCCGCTGCGATGAACTCCTGGTTGCCGACGTATCAAACTGGGGAGCCTATGGCTTAATCAGTTTTCTTGGACTTTGGGCCGGACAAGACCTACTCGCCAAACTATCGCCATCCGACATACTGCAATACCTTTCCAATAAGGGCAGTGTGGACGGCGTAACGAGAGAGAACACCACAACCGAGGACGGCTTGCCTGCATCTGAGGGTTACAGCGTCATAAAAGAGCTACAATTACTGACAGCTGACCAATCAAATCACTTACAGCGTTAACGTAGGACCAGCACATGAGTATTGTTTACTTAAATGGCAAATACATGCCGATGGAGGAAGCCAGAATCTCGCCAATGGACAGAGGTTTTTTGTTTGGCGATGGCATCTATGAAGTCATTCCATCCTACAACGGCAAACTGGTCGGCTTTGCCCCTCACATGGAGAGGATGCAAAACGGCCTGGATGCCATTGAGATCAAGTTACATATAGAGCAGGACGCATGGCGAGAAATTGCCCAACAATTGGCCGACCGCAATGGCGATGGCAATCTGGGAATTTACTTCCACGTGAGCCGTGGCGCAGACAGCAAACGCAATCACGCCTACCCTGAAAACATCACACCTACTATTTATGCCTTTGCCTTCGAAATACCCCCAGCGCCAACCCCCGACATCAGTGCTGCCAACCCCTATACGGTGTCAACCACCCAGGACCTGCGCTGGAAACGTTGCAATATCAAATCAACAGCCCTGCTCGGTAACGTTATGCACTACCAACACGGGCACGCCAAAGGCCACAACGAAACCATTCTATACAACCAGGATGACGAGTTGACTGAGGCGGCGGCCTGTAATGTCTACGTAGTCAAAGACGGCGTGGTAGCCACCCCGCTGCTGGACTACCAGATTCTTCCCGGTGTCACTCGTCTGTTGGTACTCAGTATTTTGGCTAAAGACGGCAGTATTCCCGTAGAGGAACGCGTGGTGACGCTGGCCGAATTACACGAGGCCGATGAAGTGTGGATTTCAAGTTCCAGCAAGGAAATTGCGCCGGTTATTGAAGTTGATGGAAAAATCGTGGGCAACGGCAAAGTCGGCCCCGTATGGCTCGCGGCACAAACGCTCTACAGCGCACACAAGTACGATTATTAATGTCCAGACCGAATCAGGCAAGACTCGACCTGGCCGCCCTCCGGCACAACATCGGGCACGCGCGCGCACTGGCATCGCAATCCAAAGTGATGGCTGTAGTAAAGGCCAATGCCTATGGCCACGGTGCGCTCACTATAGCAAAAACCCTGGAACCCCTTACAGATGCATTGGCTGTCGCCTGTATCGAGGAAGCCCTGGAATTGCGCGCGGGTGGAATCACAGCACCTATTCTGTTGCTGGAAGGCTTTTTTGAAGAGAGCGAACTTGCCACTATCGCCGCTGAAAATTTTTGGCTGTGTATAGACAATGAATGGCAAATATCGTGCCTGGAAAAAACAGAACTGCAACACCCAGTCAGGGTCTGGCTGAAAATAAATACGGGGATGCACCGCCTGGGAATCGATACCGACAGTGCGGAAAATGCCTATAAACGCCTGAAAAATAACGCCAACGTTGCCGATGACATTGTACTGTGCACCCACTTTGCCTCTGCCGAGGATATCCACAGCACACAAACACAGCAACAGATTGATCGCTTCAATGCGGTTTGCGCAAACCTGCCCGGTGAGCGCAGTGCGGCAAACTCCGCCGGGCTCCTGGGTTGGCCAAACTCTCACTTCGACTGGGTTCGACCCGGCTATATGCTTTATGGCAACTCGCCCTTCCCCACTTCCCACGAAAACACCGAAACGCTGCGTCCGGTTATGACACTGACATCCGCTATCATCTCAATCAGGGATATAGCGGTCGGCGAATCAGTTGGCTACGGTGCAAACTGGACTGCGGATAAACCATCGCGTATTGCCACTGTCACAGTGGGCTACGGCGATGGCTACCCCCGCCTGGCCCACAATGGCACACCCGTACTGGTTAACGGCCAGCGGGCCAGCCTTGCCGGGCGAGTCTCCATGGATATGATTACTGTGGACATCACCGGCCTCGAGGACGTTAAACGCGGTGATGAAGTTGTTCTGTGGGGCAAGGGCTTGCCCGTCGGGGAAGTAGCAAAACATGCGCAAACCATTGGTTATGAGTTAACCACTCGAATGCCAGCGCGAACGCCCAGAATTATTACCCGGTCCTGAGTGTGACCAAACAATCTGACAAGGGTAATCGCAGGCGCACACTTCCCCCGGAAGTTCGCCAGCAGCAACTTATCGATGCAACGATAATCAGTATTGCAGAAAATGGCTTGTCCGGCACCACCATGGCAACCATCACGCGTCAAGCTGGCCTCAGCATGGGAATCGCCAATCTTCACTTTGAGAGCAAAGACAAGTTGCTCGCTGCGACCTTGGCGCACATCAGTAGTGAGTACAACAACGGCCAGGCGCATATCCTGGCCAGTAAGGAATACAAATCCCTGGCTGAAAAACTGCAGGCCTTACTGGAATTTCACTTCAGCACAAATCTTGTGCAAAAAAATAAACTGGCCATCTGGTTTGCTTTCTGGGGTGAAGCCAAGGCTCGCCCCACGTATCAGCGCATCTGCTCCCGTTCCGATGTGCAGGCTGAGGGGGCGATTCGAAAATTTTTTCAGGAAATCATCGACCACGGAAAGTACAAGGCGGCCGACGCAGAACTGTTGGCTGTCGGATATACCGCCTTGCTGGACGGGCTGTGGCTGGACTTACTGGTTGCACCGCGGCGCACGACGCGAGTCAGGGCAAAGCGGGTCGCAGCCCAATACCTTGCGAGTGCATTTCCGAAGCATAATTGGCCAGAGAGCTGAACGGGCTGGCAAGCTCACCAAGGAATATCCCGATGGACAGGCCCAGGAATAAGCCCAATAGTATTGGTTTTGTGAATGTCATAAGTTATTCATGATAAGCAACTTATGCCGAATGTATTAACTATGTTTCGCCAGTGTATCCAGATACCAGCTATTGAAGGCCATAAGCGTCTCTTCGAATTCCGGGTGCAGCGGCCCCGGCTCAAAGAACTGTGAGTTCACACCGGCACTGTTGCGGGAAATAATGTATTCGTCCTCTGCAGTGGTGTGACGCCACAGCCAGGTGAGCTTATCCCTGTCGTAGTCAACACCTTCAACTGCATCACCATTTACAAACCAGACAATTTGCATATCGGTTGAGGCCAGACCACGGGGGATAAAACGGTATAAAACACAGTGGTCCGGGTAGTTGAGCATCGAGGTCACCGGGCCCATTTGAAAATCCCCCACCCCGCCGTCGTAGCCGCGCATATGGCCCATTAATGGCGCG
>JAUVBI010000065.1 GCA_030591305.1 Pseudomonadota bacterium | reverse complement strand
GGTCACCCCCGCTGGAAATAGTACTGCATGGGGAGGAACTTTGAGGGGGCTATGATAGGATGGCCACCCGCTGTCTCAGGGTGTAATCGGGGTCGACAGTACCATCTGACACTATTTATAGGAAAGTAGAGCGTGACGCAATCAATTTCAATTCAACCCATTCCTGTACAGGAGCAGGGTACCATTCCGTCGAATCCGGGTTTTGGTGCATTTTTCTCCGACCATATGTTCGTGCAGTCTTACAGTGCGGACAGTGGATGGGGTGGCGCTGCGATCAAAAAGCTTGAGAATTTTTCCATTCATCCGGCCGCTGCAGTCCTCCATTACGGCCAGGAAATATTTGAGGGCCTCAAGGCTTATAAGCGGCCAGACGGGGGTGTCAATCTGTTTCGGCCCGAGGGAAACCTGAGGCGATTTAACGAGTCCGCTCGCCGGGTGGTCATGCCTGAGGTTGATTTATCCTTTCACTTGCAGACGATGAAGTCGCTGATACGTCTGGATGAAAGGTGGGTGCCCTCCGAACCGGGCTCCTCCTTGTATATCCGCCCCGCCATGATTGCCACCAGTGCCAAGCTGGGGCTGGGTGCCAGTGCTGACTATATGCACTTTATCATTACCGGCCCGGTTGGCCCCTATTTTAAAGAGGGTTTTAATCCGGTCTCGGTCTATATTTCCGATACCAGCCGACGCGCCGTTATCGGGGGAATTGGCGAGGCAAAAACGGGCGGCAATTATGCAGCCAGTCTCTATATGAGTGAGAAAGTGGCGAAGCTGGGGTATACACAAGTGCTCTGGCTGGACGCCATCCACGGCAAATATGTGGAGGAAGTGGGTGCGATGAATATCTGCTTTGTCTATGAAGGCTCCCGCATTGTTACCCCCCAACTCAGTGGTAGCATTTTGGCTGGCGTCACGCGTGACTCGGTATTAAAACTTGCCCCCGCACTGGGCTATGAGGTGTCTGAAGAGCTGCTGGATGTGAATGATATACTGAGGGACATAAAGTCCGGAAAAATTACTGAGGCCTTTGGGTGCGGTACTGCGGCGGTTATTTCACCCGTGGGTAAGTTGGCCTTCAAAGATGAAGAATATGCTATGAATAATAATCAGTCGGGGCCGGTTGCCAAAAAGCTGTACGACGAGTTGACCGGCATTCAGTACGGTACCCGGGAAGATCGGTTCGGCTGGACACAAAAAATTGATAGCGCTGAATAAATCAGTTTAAAGCGAAATTCTAATGAAAGCACTGGTGAAAAAAGAAGCGCGTGAAGGGCTGTGGTTGGAGGATGTACCACCGCCGGAAGTTGGCATCAACGATGTGCTTATCAAGGTAAAACGCACGGCAATTTGTGGCACTGACATGCACATCTATAACTGGGATGCCTGGGCGCAAAAAACCATACCGGTGCCTATGGTTGTGGGCCATGAGTTTGTCGGTGAGATTGTTGAAGTCGGTGCCAATGTTATCGATTTTCGCCCCGGCCAGATTGTATCCGGGGAGGGTCATGTTGTCTGCGGTCGCTGCCGCAATTGTATGGCGGGGCGACGTCATCTGTGCTCCCAGACCAGTGGAATAGGTGTGGACCGGCCCGGGGCTTTTGCCGAATACCTGGTGCTTCCCATGTCGAACGTGTGGGAGCACACAGACGGTATTGATCTGGATGTGGCCTCGTTATTCGACCCCTTGGGCAATGCGGTACATACAGCATTGCAATATGACTTGCTGGGCGAAGATGTCCTGATAACCGGAGCGGGGCCAATTGGCGCAATGGCCGCAGCGGTGTGCAGGCATGCCGGTGCGCGGCATGTGGTTATTACCGACGTTATCGATTCGCGCTTGGAGTTGGCCGCTACCCTGGGTGCAACGCGTACGGTAAACCCCATGCGAGAAAATTTGACCGACGTCCAGAAAGAACTGGGCATGAGCGAGGGTTTTGACGTGGGCCTGGAAATGTCGGGTAATGGCCAGGCATTTAACGATTTACTGAACAATATGTGCCATGGTGGCAAGGTCGCTATTCTGGGTATTCCCAGTGAAGATACCGCCATAGACTGGAACAAGGTCATTTTTAATATGCTGACTCTCAAGGGTATTTATGGCCGCGAGATGTACGAGACCTGGTACAAAATGTCGGTGATGATTGACTCTGGCCTGGATATTTCCCCTGTCATCACCCACCGCCTAAGCTACACCGACTTTCAGCGGGGCTTCGATGTGATGAACAGCGGCGAGGCGAGTAAGGTAATTCTCAACTGGGAAGTGTAATGGAGGCTAGTTAATCATGAACGATCGTTTTCGTGAACATATCGCCAGTGAACTGGCCGATATCGAATCGGCTGGCCTGTATAAACACGAACGTCAGATCACCACGCCCCAGGGTGCCCATGTGGGTGTTAAGGCTGGTGGCCAGGTACTGAACCTATGTGCTAATAATTATCTTGGGCTGGCTCAGCACCCTGAAGTCAGTGCGGCAGCGGCTCAGGGTTTACAGGACTGGGGTTATGGTATGGCCTCGGTGCGTTTTATATGTGGCACTCAAACCCTGCACAAGCAGCTCGAAGACAAGCTCAGTGAGTTCCTGGGTACCGAGGCCACCATCCTCTATCCCTCCTGTTTTGATGCCAACGGCGGTTTATTTGAAACCTTGCTGAGCGCTGAAGATGCAATAATTTCTGACGAGCTGAACCACGCCAGCATTATAGACGGTGTGCGCCTGTCGAAAGCACAGCGCTACCGCTACAAGAATAACGACATGGCAGATCTGGAGCAGCAACTGATTGCCGCCGATCGGGCGGGTGCACGCTTCAAGCTGATTACCACCGATGGAGTATTTTCCATGGATGGCTATATGGCGCGTCTGGATGAAGTGTGTGACCTGGCGGAGAAATACGGTGCACTGGTACATTTCGATGATGCCCATGCCACTGGCTTTGTCGGAGCGAATGGCCGGGGTACACATGAGTTACGCGGCTGCATGGATAGAATTGATATTACCACGGGCACGCTGGGCAAGGCGCTGGGCGGAGCAAGTGGAGGCTACACGGCAGCGAGTAAGGAAATTGTTGCCCTGTTGCGGCAGCGCTCCCGCCCCTACCTTTTCTCAAATACGGTTGCGCCACCCGTGGTGGCGGGTGCATTGAAGGCACTTGAGCTAATCACCTGCTCAAATGACCTGCGGGACAAGCTGGCCAGCAATACGGCCAGCTTTCGGGCCGGTTTACAATCGATGGGGTTGGAGCTGTTGCCGGGTGAGCATCCCATCGTGCCGGTTATGTTGCATGATGCGGCGGTGGCGGCAGAGTTTGCCAATGCCATGTTGCAGCAGGGTGTCTACGTGGTTGCTTTTTCTTTTCCGGTAGTGCCCAGGGGGAAGGCTAGAATTCGTACCCAGATGTCCGCTGCACTGAGTGCCGATGACATTGAATTTGCTTTGCAGGCGTTCGCCCGAGCGAAGGCGCTTGTGCTGGATTAGTTCGGAGCTAACGGGCTACCAAAATGTGGGAGAATTGTCGTCGCTGCGCCGCCCATGATTTTCCCGGCGATCTGTTTTCTTGATCTCGAACCGCACTTCTTCACGTCTGTCACTTGCCTCCCGACGATTTTCTTTGCGACGCTCTTTGCCGGTGTACTTGGGCTCTTCGGTTGAATCCTCATTTTTTTCAACCACCAGGCTCAGGCCCGATGTAAGGTCGCGTGATTCGAATGTGGATTTGTTATTTGGCATTGCCGGGTTACCTGACAGCTCAGTGCTTGGGAGCAATTATAGACTACTATGGTCTGTATCGAAGCACTTTACATCACATTTGGTGTTTTTGCCTGCTAAGGTGTCAGAGTTGTGATTCCGGTCACAAAGGGTAAATACTGACATGAATTCCTGCAATCAATGTCCAGTTTATCTTCAAATTGTGACCAATACCCTATTCTATGGATGGCAATTGCACCTTATGTGGCTTATGCTCCCTACCGGGGAAAGGGTATTAGATTCAGCAGCTTAGGCTCGAGAAATCTAGTGAATTATAAAGAGATGGGGCAGAAAGAGACGCCATGATAATGCCAGCTGATGATTCATTGCTCCAGTGCCTGTTGGCACTGTGCCGCTACCACGGCAGCGCCTCGACTGCGCAGGCGGTAATCGGTGGTTTGCCACTGGAAGGTGGCAACCTCACACCTGCCTTGTTCGATAGGGCGGCCAGTCGTGTTGGCATGGTCAGCCGTATTGTGTATAAAGCCGCCGATCAGATAGAGCCAGCGTTGCTGCCGGCAGTTATCATGCAAGAGGGGCAGCGAGCTTGCCTGTTGGTAGGCTGGGAAGACGACGGCAAGACCGCCAGAGTGGTTTATCCGGACCTGAATGAAACCACCGTCGCAGTGCCTGCCGAAGAGTTTATGGCCAAAGATACCGGCGCAGCAATAATATGCCGACCCCGGTTCCGATTTGACAAACGCGCTCCCCGCACGGGCACGTCAGAGCGCGGACACTGGTTCTGGGATGCCATGCGAGCCAACGCTCCCATCTATCGCGATGTTTTGCTGGCCGCATTTTTTATCAATGTCTTTGCCTTGGCCCTGCCGCTGTTTACCATGAACGTGTATGACAGGGTGGTGCCAAATCACGCGGTGGAGACGCTGTGGATGTTGGCGGCGGGCGTGGCAATTATCCTTGTTGCCGATATCAGCCTGCGAACTATGCGAGGCTATTTTCTGGATTTGGCAAGTCGGCGCGTAGACATCAAGTTGTCGGCTTTAATTATGGAACGGGTTCTGGGTATCCGTCTGGAACATCGCCCTGTCTCAGTAGGTTCTTACGCCGTCAATCTGCGCTCTTTCGAAACGGTTAGAGACTTTATTACCTCGGCTTCTGTCACAACTATTATCGATGTGCCGTTTGCTGTTATCTTCCTGGGGGTAATAGCCTGGATAGCCTGGCCGGTGCTGATACCTTTGTGCATAGGCTTATGTGTCACCCTGGGCTATGCCTTAGCGGTGCAGGGCAAACTCAAGGAGCTTTCAGAGACCACCTACAGGGCCGGTGCCATGCGTAATGCCACGCTGATTGAGAGTCTGGTAGGGCTGGATACCATCAAGGCGATGGGTGCGGAGAGCCGTATGCAGCGCAAGTGGGAGGACTCCACCTCATTCCTCGCCCACGTGGGTGTTCAGTTGCGCCTGTTGTCAAATTCTGCCATCAATGTGACCCTCTGGAGTCAGCAGATGGTATCGGTTTTTGTCATCATTACCGGCGTCTACCTAATAACAGCCGGTGAGCTCAGCATGGGTGGCTTGATAGCAAGCAGCATGCTCTCCTCCAGAATTATGGCTCCCTTTGGGCAGTTGGCAGGGCTCATAACCTCCTATCACAATGCAGCTATCGCCCTGAAGTCCCTGGATGAGGTGATGGCAAAACCTCTGGAGCGGCCCGAGGGTGCGCAGTTTCTCTCCCGTGAAATGTTTAAGGGGGAAATAGAATTCAAGGGCGTTTCATTTGCCTACCCGGGCAGCGAAATGGAATCACTGAGTGATGTTTCATTCAAAATTAAACCCGGGGAAAAAGTGGCTATTTTGGGCCGCGTGGGTTCTGGTAAGTCAACCTTGCAGAAGCTGGCCATGGGTCTGTTTCAGCCCACCAGTGGTTCCATTTTGATTGACGGTATCGACTTGCGGCAGCTTGACCCCAGTGAGTTTCGCTCGCGTGTAGGTTATGTGCCCCAGGATGTCACGTTGTTTTATGGCAGTTTGCGGGACAACCTCACGCTTTCCAATAGCGATGTCAGCGACGCGGCATTGGTGCGTGCTGCAGAAATTGCCAATTTGGGTGAGTTTATTAATCGCCATCCCCAGGGTTTTGATATGTTAATTGCGGAGCGGGGTGATAACCTTTCCGGTGGGCAGCGCAAGTGTGTGGCACTGGCCAGAGCGTTGATCCATGAGCCACCGATTCTGCTGATGGATGAGCCGACCGGGTCCATGGATCACTCCACGGAGATGGCAGTAAAGCGCCAGCTCGCAGAGTTTGTTGAGGGCAAGACATTTTTGGTTGTCACGCACCGCAACTCACTGTTGGAGATGGTGGACAGAATTCTGGTTATTGACAACGGTAAGCTGGTTGCCGACGGGCCACGTGATAGCGTGGTGCAGGCACTGCGGCAGGGCAAAATAGGGAAAGTGCAATGACCGGTGCACAACAAAAGTCCGAGCAGGTGGTGACGCAGGAAATAGACACAGCCGACATCATGGAAGATGCCACTGAGCCGCCAAAACGCAGGGCGGGTCGACGCCTGGTCGACTGGCTGTTTTCGCCCTGGATGACGGAAGTTGCCAATGCCCCCTACGATTGGCAGCAGGATTCCCACAGGGCCTTTATTGAGCAACAACCACTGCGTGCGCGCGCCTTGTTATATGCGGTTGCCACTGCCGTTGTCGCGCTGGTCATTTGGGCTTCCCTGGCAGAAATAGATGAGGTCACTCGTGGCCAGGGCCGTGTTATCCCCTCACGGCAGATACAGGTTATTCAGTCCCAGGACGGTGGGGTGGTCACTGAAATACGTGTCCGTGAAGGCGAGGTTGTTGAGAAGGGGAAAATATTGGTACATCTGGATCCCACACGTTTTGAGTCTACTTTCAGGGAGAATCGTGCAGAGTACCAGGCGGTAATGGTTAAAGCGGCGCGCCTGAGGGCAGTTGCCAACAAAACAGGATTTCACCCAGAGGCCGAGTTCATTGCGGCGGTGCCGCTCATTGTCATGCAGGAGGTAGCGTTGTTTGAATCCAGCCAGGGTGAACTCACTCTGGAAAAGCAGATTGCGGAAGAGCAACTGGTTCAACGCAGGCAGGAGTTGCAGGAAGTTATTGCCAGGAAGCAGCAGATGGCGCGCTCTTTAAGCCTGGTACAGAGAGAGCTGAATGTCACCCGCCCTATGGTGTCATCGGGAGCTGTTTCGGAAGTGGAGATACTTCGCCTGGAACGGGAAGTGAATCAACTGAACGGCGAGCACAAGCAAGCAGCGGCCCAGCAAAGGCGAATCAACTCCTCCATTGTAGAGGCGCAGCGCAAGGTGGAAGAAGTTGAGCTGGAATTTATCAATGACGTGCGCGAGGAGTTGGCCGATACCCTTACGCGAATTAATGCCCTGCGCGAGGCTGGAACAGGGTTGTCAGACCGGGTGAAGCAGACTTCGGTGCGCTCACCGGTTCGCGGCACTATCAAGCAATTATTTTTCAATACCATCGGCGGCGTGGTATTGCCGGGTAAGGAAATTGTAGAAATAGTCCCGCTGGATGATACCTTATTGCTGGAAGCTCGCATCAGGCCCAAAGACATCGCCTTTCTCATTCCGGGCCAGAAAGCGCTGGTAAAATTCACTGCTTATGATTTTGTTGTCTATGGTGGCCTGGAGGGTGTTGTAGAATATATTGGTGCCGATACCGTTATGGACGAAGAGGGTAATCCATTTTACAACGTGCGTGTACGTACCCACGAGTCTACGATGGGCGAAGAAATGCCTATCATTCCGGGTATGACCGTTGAAGTAGATATCCTCACCGGTAAAAAAACGATTCTAGCCTACCTGATGAAGCCGGTATTACGAGCTAAGCAATATGCGATGACGGAGCGTTAATGCAGCACTTTTTTGTATCTTCTGCAGGCCAATTGAGAGACCGCTGGGATACTGCCTTTCCCGAGGGAAAAATTGTAAGCAGGGTGTCAGATATCGCGGCTGCGATGGTCTCTATGCCTGCCATTGTCTGGCTGGACACGAGTAATATGCTCTCCGCAGAAAAAGGGCATGAGATTGCAATGGCTGTTGCACTGGGCCAACCCGTGGTCGTCATGGCCGCATCACCAGAGGAGGCCGAGGCATTTCAGGTACTTAATGCGGGTTGTACTGGTTATTGCCATGTTGGTGCTGTGGCAGAACAACTGCGAGAAATAGCGCTGGTAGTAGAACACGGTGGCTTGTGGATGTTGCCGGACTTGATGCAGCGCCTGCTTGTCCTGTCCGTGCGCACTGCGCCAGCGGTAGAGAGTTCAGGCAAACCTGAATTGAATGAACTGACGGCCAGGGAGTTGATGGTGGCAGGCCAGGTGGCGCACGGTGCGACAAATCGTGAAATTGCACAATCCCTGGAGATTACCGAGCGCACGGTCAAAGCACATCTGTCATCCATATTCGGAAAACTGAACGTTCGCGACCGGGTGCAGTTGGCTCTGGCGATGAATAATATTTCCACCCATACCACGGTGAACTGAGTGTCCACCCGACGTGAACGTGTTGAAGTAGCTTGTTTAATGCAGGAGCAGAGAAGTGCCCTATATAAAGCGTAATACAGAGGGAGAGATTGTTGCCGTCAGTCGGGCAGGGAGCACTGAATTTAGTGAGGAAGTATCGGCCGATGACGGACAGTTGGTGAGTTTCCTGGCACAAATGAAGGCCGTAGAGCGCTCACTGGACTCCACTGACCAGGATTTTATCCGGGTGCTTGAAGACCTGGTTGAGGTGCTTATAGGTAAGGGCGTCATTCTATTTACCGATCTGCCGGACTCGGCTCAGGAAAAAATGATGCAGCGTCAACGCATGCGCAGTGAAATACACGAAAAACTCAACCTTATCGGTGACGATTAACGCAATTGCGTGGTTTTCACCAAAAGCTTGGTTTATATGGGGTAATTTACATGGCAGGAAGAATATGTAATATTGACGCGCGTTTTGTGACGCAGTTCTTCGCATTCAGCACTGAATACGATGTATAAAATAGGTTACTTACACTGACAGCCCAGTGAATGAGTGTAGCTGGGGAGTTTCTCTGGCCAGCACGCGCTGCTATAGGGAAATGAAAATGAAAAACTGTTTATTAGCGCCAATTGCAATTGCAATTGGCGTTACCGCCCCGACGATTCTGGCCGCACCTATTTCAAATTTTGAACAGGCTGTGACCCAGGCGGTTCTAACCAGCCCCAGAGTCAATGCCGACTGGTACAACTTCGAGGCGACCCGAGAGGCGCAAAACGTAGCGCGCGGTGGTTATTATCCCAGCGTAGACCTGAATGCTGATATCGGACGGGAAGAGCGTGACACGCCCCTGATCGATACCGGCCGCTATACCCGCGATGCCGCTCGTTTTTCTATCACCCAGATGTTGTTTGACGGTTTCCAGACCCGCGAAGAAGTCTCGAGACTGGGCTACGCCAAACTATCACGTTACTACGATTTACAGCGCTCCTCCCAGGAAGTTGCCCTGGAAGCTGCGGAGGCCTTTTTGGATGTGGTTCGCTATCAGAAGCTGGTTACCTTTGCGGAACAGAACTATGTGGTTCACCGCCAGTTGTATGACAAAATTGCCGAGCGTACCGGTGGCGGCGTTAGCCAGGGTGTGGACCTTGAGCAGGCGGAGAGCCGCATCGCATTGGCAGAGTCCAATCTGCTGACAGAAGCCACCAACCTGCACGATGTTCAGGTTCGCTTCCAGCGTATTGTTGGTGATTTGCCCGCAGATGATCTGCAAATGCCCTCTGTTCCCACCAGCATGATTCCAGAGCTGCGCTCATCTGCTTTGAACCTGGCCTACGAGCAAAGCCCGGAGATCAACGCTGCAATCGAAAATTTACGTTCCACCCAATCGGCGTTGAATGCGACCAATGCACCGATGATGCCGCGTATCGACCTGCGCTATCGCAATGAGGTAGAGCATGACACCGATGGCTTTGACGGCCGTTTTGATGAAGAGGCAATCGAACTGGTGCTCAGCTACAACCTGTTTCGTGGTGGTTCGGACAGTGCCCGCAAGCGCGAGTACTACAACCGTTACAACGCGGCTATCGAAGAGCGCAAGCAGGCATGCCTCAATGTCAGGCAGAATGTCATGATTGCCTTTAACGATGCCAGGGTATTGCAAGATCAGGTGGTTTTTCTCGATCGAAGTCAGTTGGCACAGGGCAAGACTCGCCGCGCTTACAATGATCAGTTTGATCTTGGCCGGCGCACCCTGCTAGACCTGTTAGATAGCCAGAATGAATACTTCGATACCCAGCGTGCGTATATTTCAGCCCGGGCTGACCTGATGATTTCCCAGGCAAGCACGCTGTCTAATATGGGCTTGTTGCTGGCCGCCATGGATGTCGATGGCCTGAATGCAGAAAAGATCAGAGAGCTCGATCTGAATCTCGGTCGCGGCGATGATGAAAACGGACAACCTCTGTGTCCCGCTGAAGCGCCTAACGCTATCGAGATAGATGCCGATGCCATATTTGCAGAGCTGACCGGTGCCAGTGATCGCTATCGCAGTGTGGGTGCCAGTAAGGTGGCCCTGGAAGTGCAAGTACAGTTCGCACACAACTCCTCAGTTATCTCCAGCAACTTCGACAGCGAGATCGCCAATACCGCCGCCTTCCTGGAGGAAAATTCAGGTGTTACTGCCGTAGTTGAAGGCCATACCGACACCTCTGGCACGCCCGAGTATAACCAGTGGTTGTCCGACCGCAGGGCTGCTAACGTTCGCAATATGTTGGTGGAAGAGCACGGTATAAACCCCGAGCAGGTGACGGCAATAGGTTACGGTCAGGAACGCCCCGTTGGTGACAACGATACAGTGGCGGGTCGCGAGAGTAATCGCCGTGTAGAACTGGTGTTATCCGCACCAGGGGCTGCAAACTAGAGGGAGGTGTTTCCTCACTCAGCGCTGGTTATACTGAGCAGGCACAAATCCGGCTGATGTGGCTATAAGCCAGGCCGGATTTTTTGTGCCACACATTAAATACTTCCTGGATTAGCCTAAGTTCTCGCTGGCTGCCCGGATTGTTCTTTATGTCCAGCCCTGTCCCCTGCAGGGCGCGTACCACGTCAGGTGTTATTACAAAGGTATCCTTACCCATATTGCGCAGTACCCGCTGTCCGGTCATGCCTCCCAGGCGGCTGCCGTGCTTTTTCAGGGTGGCAAATAAGCCGATCAGGTTCTCGCTGGGCCACTGGGCGATGAACTTGCCGAAGCTGCCATGCTCCCTGGCGACATCAAGTACAAAGCGGGCGTTATGCTGTACGCCTACGACCTTTTGCATATTACGGATGATGCGTTTGTTCTGGCCAAAGCGTTCCAGTTGTTCCGGGCTCAACAGCACAATTTTCTCCGGGGGAAAGCCAAAGAACACATCTTCGAAGTTATCCCATTTCTGGTTTACCACCCGCCATACAAAACCTGCTTGGAAGACGCAGCGGGTCATTTCGGATAAATAGCGGTGGTTGGGCGTATTTGCCAGTGCGCGGGCGCTGCGAACATTGGGGAGCAGGGCAGATACTTCTTTCTCTCCACCCTTGCGCTCACAGGCGCGTTGATAAATGTTTTCAAAACTTCCCACGTTGCTCCCCTTATGGCTGCCTGAGCATAAAAAACCCCGCACCTCTCGGCGCGAGTTTATTATGCTCTTATTGAACTAGAAGGAGTACTTGTCCCTGAGGTCAAATACAGCACCTGATTTAAGGCACTAATACCGATTTAACCCACATACAATGTGTAAAATTCAACCACAATAAAAGTAAGCTTTTTAACTGTGCGCTCTAATGTCTAAACAATGCTGGAAACGGGTATCGTTGCAGAATCACCTAATCGAAGCAGTACCATGGCTTTTGCAATACGGTACTTCAGACTCTGTTTGATGGTGCCAATTGATGTTGAATATTGCCCATATAGTCCTTTCTTCAGCAGGTATACTGCGAGTTATGATACGCCATGGGAAGGAGGGCTTTATGTGTGATACGCAGATAATTAGACAGCATGGTGAGACCTATTTTGCTAAAAATAGTGACCGGGAAGCCAGCGAGCCGCAAATTGTTTGTTATATTCCCGCTAAAGAACATGACGTCAACACAAGCTTGCAAACCACCTATCTCTCACTGCCGCAGGCCATACATACACATGGTGTTATTTTGTCCAGGCCCACCTGGATGTGGGGGGCAGAGATGGGCGTCAACGACCGCGGTGTGGTGATTGGCAATGAGGCGGTATTTACCAAACTTGTGGAGAAAAAGGGTGAAGCCTTACTGGGTATGGACCTGGTGAGGTTGGGGCTGGAAAGAGGAGATAATGCCCGACATGCCCTGGAGTGTATAACAACTTTGCTGCAATGCCACGGGCAGGGAGGGCCGGCTGGATTCCGGAACAAGTCTTTCCGCTACGACAGCAGCTTTGTCATTGCAGACAGCGGGGAGGCCTGGATACTCGAGACCGCCGGTCGCCACTGGGTGGCAAAGCAGATCACTAATTTCGGAGCGATATCTAATGCCCTGACTGTCGAAGGGGATTTTGACCTATGCTCTTCGGGCCTTATTGATTTCGCAAAAAAGAATAAATACTTCAGTGGCAGAGGCGATTTCAGTTTTGCCAGGGCCTTCGATACGCGGTTTATGAAACGTATGGGCTGCGCGCAGCAGCGACGGGATGCGAGCCAGGCTTCTCTGGGGAATATGTTTGCAGAAAAATCGGTTTCTTTTACTACCCTGGCAGCCAGTCTGCGGCGGCATGCCAACCATTCGCCCAATTTTTCCAGGCACAGTAACCGGGATATTTGTATGCACGCCGGGGGAGTAACGCGTCCCAGTCAAACGTGCAGCTCCATGATTGTGCGCTTGCGAAAAGGCAAATTGCCGCAGCTTATGATGACGGGTACTTCCGCCCCTTGTTTGTCGCTTTTCCAGCCGGTCTGGTTTCCCCGGGATGGGGCTCATAAACAAAGTATATTCAGCGATGAGGGCGGCGAAGAGAGAGATAATTACTGGTTTCGTTTCGAGAGGGTTCACAGGCGGGCGCTGATAGATCATGAGTTTCGTCG
>JAUVBI010000116.1 GCA_030591305.1 Pseudomonadota bacterium | reverse complement strand
TGCGATCGCGGCAAACGCCGGCATTATTCACGACTACATGCAGGCCGCCAAAAGTTTCAATGGCAGTCTTTACGATATTCAGGGAATCTTCATAACAGGTAATATCGGAGGTATTGGCAAGCGCCTTTCCACCTGCAGATACAATTTCATCTACCGTTGTTTCTGCAGACAAGGCGTTAATATCGTTAACCAGAACACTGGCACCTTCTGCTGCAAATGCCAGTGCATATTCGCGACCTAAACCGCCCCCGGCTCCGGTGATAATTATTACGCGTCCTTCACATATTCCACTCATTTTGGTTCCTCTGTCTAGTATCCTAAATACTATGTTGTATTTGTCCCGCCAGAAAAGTGGGCCGGAGGGTTTTCAGGACTCGCCGTGAATCCGTCCCTGGAGGCTCGTATCGCGCGTCCATGGACGGATTCACGGCGGGTCCCGGAAAGCGATACCACAGCCTCTCGGAGCGGCAATCTGATCACCATACTCATTTACTACAACCGCTCAATAATAGTGACATTAGCCTGGCCGCCCCCCTCACACATGGTTTGTAAGCCATACCGCCCGCCGGTGCGCTCCAACTCATGTAGCAGTGTGGTCATTAACTTGGTGCCAGTGGCTCCAAGTGGATGGCCCAACGAGATAGCACCGCCATTCACATTGGTCTTCTCATGCGGATATCCGGTTTCTTTCAGCCACGCCATAGGCACCGAGGCGAAAGCTTCATTAATTTCCACCAGGTCGATATCTTCCAGCTTCATTCCAGATTTTTTCAACGCGTAGGCCGTTGCAGGAATGGGCGCTGTCAGCATCCAGATAGGGTCTTCGGCCCTGACACTCATGTGGGCGATACGCGCTCTGGGGGTTAAGTTGTAACGTTTCAGGGCATCTTCAGATACGATCAGCATCGCAGAGGAGGCATCGCAGGTCTGGCTGGACACCGCCGCTGTAATTGTGCCACCTTCCTGCAGGGGCTGTAACTCTGCCATTTTCTCCATAGATGTGTTGCGTGGCGTCTCATCCATCTCAACACCATTGAGGGGCGCAATTTCTTTGGTGAAGCGGCCCTGCTCTATCGCACTCAACGCACGGCGGTGCGACTCCAGGGAAAATGCTTCCATCTCCTCACGGGAGAGCTGCCATTTATCGGCGATCATCTGCGCGGAGTTAAACTGGGAAACCGGTACCTTGCCGTAGCGAGCGACCCACCCCTGGCTACCGGAAAAGGGGTCGCTGTAACCCAGGGGTTCTGCAGCCAGCATTGCCGATGCGATAGGAATACGGGTCATGGTTTGCACGCCCCCGGCAATCACAACATCATTTACGCCGGCCATAATGGCCTGGGCGGCGAAGTGCACTGCCTGCTGCGAGGAACCGCACTGTCTGTCGATAGTGGTGCCTGGCACTTCCTCCGCCAGGCCTGCCGCCAGCCATGCTGTTCTGGCGATATCGCCCGCCAGCGGCCCAATGGTATCCACGCAACCAAACATCACATCGTCATAGTCGATATCGGGAATGGGGTTGCGAGCTACCAGCGTTTTCAACACATGAGCACCCAGGTCGGCGGCGTGCACATCGGCCAGGCCACCTTTGCGCCTTCCCGTAGGTGAGCGAACCGCGTCTACAATATAAGCGTCTGCCATTAATCTATCCTTTTCGTTTCCGTAAAAACTAAAATGTAGTACCTGCACCTAATTGGGCATCTTCGGAAAAAATGTGTTCGGCCACCCGGGATTTATGAAAACCCGCATCGCCCCAGGTATTCGCCAGAGCCCATGCCTTCTTCATAAAAATATGCAAGTCTACTTCCCAGGTGTAACCCATAGCGCCGTGCGCCTGTATGGTATTTTTTGCTGCCAGATTGGCCGCTTCGCAGGCCATCAACTTGGCATGGGATACGTTTAGCGCTGCCGATTGCTGTCCCTGGGAAATAGCATAAGCCGCCTTGTGTACTGGTGCTTTTGCATATTCCAAACGGACAGCAATGTTAGCCATAGCATGTTTTACCGCCTGGAAGGACCCTATGGGTTTGCCAAACTGCTGACGCTCGGCTGTGTACTGGACCGTAATATCGAGCATGCGCTGGGCCAGGCCCAAAGCTTGTGCGGCGCAAGCCAATGCGCCGCGATTCAGGGCAGCGCTCACCAACGTGGCTGCTTGTTCACCAGACGCCACTGGCTCTGTCGTTTCACTCAACTCCACCGCATACAGTTTGCGAGAGGGGTCAATCGATTCGTTGTGGCGCAAAGTCACTTCGTCCGGCGTAACAGCAAACAGGTCTGCACCTTTTTGTAGCAACAGCAGGCCGGCTATATGGGCATCTTCTACCAGAAGATTTTGCTCCAGGCCCACCACAGCCTTCGCTTCACCGGCGGCAATTTTGGGTAACCACTGTGCTGCCAGCTCACCGCCAATTTCCCTCAGCATCGGCACTGCAACCAGGGCTGTATGCACAAGGGGTTCTGGCAACGCAACATAGCCACACTCCTGGGCGAGCAACACAAAGTCCAGCTCATTCATTCCCAGGCCGCCGTATTCCTCGGGCACGGTTATTCCCGTCAGGCCCATCTCGGCAATCTGCTGCCACAAAGCGTTATCCCTGCCATCCACCAACTCCCAGCTGGCGCGAATTTTCTGGGGTGTTACTTCATTAACCAGAAAATCTCTTACAGACTCCTGAAACAACAGCTGATCTTCACTGAATGTAAAATCCATGACTACCTCGGCATTCCCAGCATTCTTTCGGCAATAATATTGCGTTGAATTTCATTGGTTCCCGCATAGATGGGGCCAGACTGTGAAAACAACCAGCCATCCAGCCAGGTACCAACACCGGATGCGTCAGGGGCGTGAGGCAATAGTTCTGCCCGGGCGCCCAAAATGCTCATCGCTGTGGCGTGCATAGCCTGGTCCAGTTCAGACCAGAAAATTTTATTGGTTGAAGATTCGGCACCGATCTTGCCCCCCTGTGTCAGGCGGCACGCTGTCTGGTAAGTTGAAAGGCAATAGCTTTCGGCGTCCATATAGGCACGCAACACCGCATCTTTCACGGCGGGGTCGCTGTCTGCTGAAGCTCTATTTTCTTTATACAGCTCGACCAGCCTGCGGGCAGTTTCCTGGAAGCGTGCAGGGGAGCGCAACATCAAGCCCCGCTCAAAGCCGGCAGTGGCCATGGCCACACTCCAGCCAGCGCCTTCATCACCCAGGCGATTGCTGACCGGTACCCTGACGTTATCAAAGAATATTTCTGCAAATCCCGGCAGCCCATTGAGCTGAGGAATGGGCCGCACGGTAATGCCCGGTGTATCCAGGGGCACCAGAATGAAAGTCAGCCCCCTGTGGCGCTGTGAATCAGGGTCAGTACGAAACATACAAAAAACCCAATCTGCCCACACCGCCCGGGTCGACCAGGTTTTCTGGCCATTGATGACGTAGTGACCGCCATCCAGGACTGCTGTGGAGTGGATTGCCGCCATATCGGAACCGGCATTGGGCTCTGACCAACCCTGTGCCCAGACTTCCTCGCCGTTCGCCATCCTGGGCAGAATACGAGCTTTTTGTTCCTCGGTACCGTACTCCATCAGTGTTGGACCCAACAAGAAAATACCGTTCTGGTTTACCCGCAGTGGTGCCCGGGCACGGTAATACTCTTCTTCAAAAATCAACCATTCAATGAGGTCACAACCACGGCCACCCAGTTCTTCAGGCCATGTCACCATGCCCCAGCGCCCCTCGTTCAATGTCGCTTCCCATTCCCGGTGCTGGCGAAAACCCTCTTCCGTGTCAAAACTCACCAGGGGTTGCGCGGGGACATGGTGAGCCAGCCAGCCTTGTGCCTCCTGCCTGAATTCCTGTTGGGCCTGTGTATAGGATAGATCCATTCTCGTTATGTCCTCTTCTTTAGGCTCTTTTCAATCGAAGCTTGCTTCGCGCTTGTTAACGAAGGCATCGCGTGATTTCTGGGAGTCACCCATGGTGTAGGCTTCCAGGGTAAAACCCTGCTCAAAGCGGTATTTGTCTTCCAGATTGCCATCTTCTATGCCAGTCAAAGCCTCTTTGGCCAACTTCACCATGGCGGGGGATTTCTGCGCTATTTTTCCGGCGATCTCTCGCGCCGTGGGCAGCAAGTCTTCCAGCGGAACAACTCTCTCGAGCGCACCCAGGCGATAAGCTTCCTGGGCATCGATAAATTCACCGGTAAAATACATATAGCGTACTTTTTGTACCGGGAACATGCGCTGCAAATGCGCGCCGCCGCCCATCGCTCCGCGGTCTATTTCAGGCACCCCAAAGCGGGTACACTCGGAGGCAACAAGAATATCTGCAGCACCCGCCATGCCAATGCCACCACCCAAAACAAAACTGTGCAGGGCGACAATGACGGGCCTGGGATTGCGGTGAATTGCCCTGAAGGTCTCGTAGTTGCCCTTGTTTACATCCACAATTTTATTTGGCTGTGCCGCAAGCTCCTTGATATCGACCCCGGCGCAAAAACCCTTGCCGGAAGCGGCGATAATAATCACTCTCACCTCATCGTTTTCACCCAACGCATCTATCTCTGCGGCAATAGCAAACCAGCCCGCACTGTCAAAAGCATTTACCGGTGGATGATCCAGGATCATCTCCGCTATACCATTGCCGATACTCGTTTTAAAGGGTTTAGACATAATCGTGTTCCTTATTGTTCGTTAGCGCGACAGGCCAGTGAATTGAGGCACTGCTCTGCCTCCCAAACTATTGAGCTAATCAATTCTTCGCAGCTGAGCAATTCATCAATAACCCCCGCCACCTGGCCGCTTGGAAGGACACCGAGAGAGGGCTCACCATCAACCATGGCTTTTTGAATAATCATCGGCGCATTGGCCGACATAATGGCCTGGGCGGCCGTCATATCATCATCGCGGGACATTGCAGTGGCCGATTTCAGCAGGCCCAATAAGGTGGCCCCGGTGTGCTTGCGAAAAGCCAGGCCATTGCGCAGGGCAATAAACAGTTTTTTCAAGCTGCCAGATTTTTCCATGTCCGCCAACAACTCATTCATAATCATGCGCTGTGGCAGGCCGTCCATCGCCCGGGAAACAATAATATCCCCTGGGCTCTTACAATCCAGATAGCGCTGTAGTGTTGCGTCGGGCACGGGGCTTTCCCGGGTTAACAAAAAACGGGTTCCCATGGCTATACCATCGGCGCCCCAGGCCATGGCCGCCACCAGGCCGCGGCCGTCTTTAAAACCACCGGCGGCAACTACCGGAACCTTGTCTCCCACCGCATCAATAACCTGTGGAATAAGCAGCGTTGTGGGTACCTTGCCGGTATGGCCACCGCCCTCCCCGCCCTGCACGGTTACCACATCGGCACCCAGCTCCACGGCCTTGATAGCATGCTTGGGCAACCCTACCGTTGGCATGCAGATAACACCTGCACTCTTAAGCTTCTGGATAAACTCCGGGCCCGGTGACCGGGAATAACTCACCGCCCTGACCCCATGCGCAATAACCAGTTCGACAATATCTGCCGCATTGGGCTGGTACATATGGAAATTCACACCGAAGGGTTTGTCGGTCAGCGCCTTTACCTGCAGGATATCCCGTTCCATTTCTGCAGGTGGGATAGTCGCTCCGGCGAGAAAACCAAAACCACCGGCATTACAGCTGCCCGCGACCAGTCGCGGATCTGCCACCCAACCCATTGCCGTTTGCACAATGGGGTATTTACAGCCCAGTAGTGTTGTTAATCGCGTTTCAAGCATGGTTTGTTCTCAACTCAGGAGCGGTCACCGGCAGGATTTTCTTTAATCTGATAGGCGCGCTGATTGTGTGGATCCATCTCAGTAATAATGGCCAACTGCTCCGGGGTTGGTGCCGTTGTCACGGGCACCGTCTCGGGCACATGAACATCAAACCCTGTGTTTTCCTGCACCTGCTCAGCGGTAATGCCCGGATGCAACGATACAAGTCGCACCTGATGATCAGGCCCACCAAAATCCAGCACGCACAAGTCCGTTATCATCAGGCCAATTTTCACATCAGCCAGCGCATGCCCCTTTGGCAATCGCGCCGGGTTGTAACCGATAGAGGAGACAAAATCGCACTCACCATCGACAAAAACCCTGGTGTTATGACTGGGCACAAAAAAACTGTTGGGATGGGATATCGAGTTGCCGGGAAACCCCCGTGCACCCAACATCATCACCTTGGGTTGCTGGTAACTGCCGCCCAGAGCAGAGGTATTTGATTGTCCAAATTTATCGACCTGGGTGGGGCCCAGCATGGCGTGGCGCTTGCCACTCCACAGATTATCGAAGATGCGGGAAAAGCCCATCCAGCTCTCATTGGCCTGCTCGAAGTCATCAGCACGCTTGCCAATGGGATTGGGCTCACTGAGCATAAAAGATTCCGAGTCGGTCATCATCAGGTCGGTGTTGCTGGTCTTCATGGCCAGGCTCGCCGCCAATCGCGGGATAACACCGATACCGGTGACCAGTACCTCACCGTCATTTTCGAACGCCTTCGAAGCCGCGACGATGCAAAGTTCAGCCAGTGTGTATTGTGTTGCTGTTGTCATAGCGGGCCTCTTTCTTAATAAATAGGTAATTCGATGGATTTGATGGCCGCCAGACCACCCACATTTTGTTGGTATTGTTCCTCAGTTTCGCCAAGAAACTGATCGCAATAACCCTGAAAGCCTCCCTCGTCTTTAGCAGACGCAGTGTAGGCCTTAAAATGCGCTACATCGAAGCCGTAGGAAGGGCTGCATGAAGAGGGATGAGCGCCACCGGGGATGTGCACAACACCACTGGTCGCAGAGCGCTCCCAGAAAACCTGGCGTGCGATGGCCGGGTCTTTAAAGTATGCCGTGTCAACCAACTCGTCACAGGAGACATAGGTTTTACTTGCGGCGCGCGCATACCAATCATCCATATAGTGATCCGGGCCTGCAATCTGGCACACGCCGCGTTTATCCGCTTTATCAACGTGAATTAATGCGGCATCCAGACGCAGGGCGGGCATGGCTACCCACTCTTTATCGTCGTAGGGGCTATCGATTACTTTAATGTCGGGGTTTTGCGTAATGATGTCTGTTCCCAGGCCAACTTCCGTCGGAATAAATGGCAAGCCCCAGGCTGCAGCCCGCAGCCCCAGCAACATCATTCCCTCGTCGATCTCCATTACTTCCAACTTACCGCCCTGCCGCGCCTGGCGGAAGTAGGGCTCCAACGGGATAAAATCTAGCGAGACAAAAGCGAATACAACTTTTTTTACTTTATCGGCAGCACAGAGCATACCCACGTCAGCGCCCCCGTAGGAAACCAAAGTCAGATCCTTGAGGTCGGAGCGCAAAATTTCTCGAATCAGGGCCATAGGTTTGCGCCTGGGGCCCCAGCCTCCAATGCCAATTGTCATCCCGTCTTTCAACTGTTCCACGACCTCTGCCGCAGTCATTTGCTTGTCCATCAAGTAGTGCTCCTCACGATTTCTAGTTGACTATCCGCGCCATGCGATAGTCGTGTTTTACAAAATTGACACCCAGGGTACTTTCGGTACGGCGCACACCCTCCACGCCGCTGATGTTGTTGTGAATAAATTCGGCCAGATGCTCGGTGTTGCGTACCATGGTAATCACCAGGACGTCAGAGCGGCCCAACATCACGCCGACAAAACCCAGCTCTGGTACCGCTGACAAAGTCTCCGCAACCGATTGCGCCTGATGACTGCGCTCGACTTCAATCCAGATATAAGCAAGAGCCGCATCACGAAAGCGGTCAATGTTTGTCACCGCAGTTATGCGAATCTGTTTTTTTTCTTCCATGCGTTTTATTCGTGCCCGCACCGTGCCTTCTGTGACACCCAGTTCAGTGGCAATTTTCCGGTTGCTGATTCTCGCATCCCGCGCCAGCCACTCTACGATGGTTTTATCAATATCATCCAGCCTACGCCTGGTCATGAAAAGGCACCCAGTCAGGTTGGTTTTTCAAAACATTCATGGCAAGTGACGGAGTCAGCCGGCGAATACCCGCAATGCTCGACAACAACTTACTCAACAAACGGTTCAGGGCATCCAGGTCTTCTGCCACCATTAAAACTTCCACATCGTGGGTGCCAACAACCACGTTAACCGAAAATATTTCAGGTATCTTTGCCAGATCGACAGCCACGTCAGACGGGGAGCGGTTTTCAACCTGCACACCAATGGCCAGCAGCATTTGATAACCCGCCGCTTCGATATCGGTGACCGCAACCACACGCATGGTGCCCGACTCTTCCAGGCGTTTTACCCGCGACCGAACCGTCGCCTCGGTCAAGCCCAACTCCCGGGCAATAGCGCGATAGGGCGAGCGACCATCTTCGCGCAGTAAATCGATGATGGCGTGATCCAGTTCATCCAGTGATATCAGATCGTAGGACGACTTCAAATTTGCGCTAAGTTTGCTCACGAACTGCTCCTGGCCGCCAGCGCTCGCAACTCACCTTTCAACACTTTGCCCCCTGCATTCATGGGAAACTCACTGAGGAAGGTGACCGAACGGGGAACTTTGTAGTTCGCCATATTGTCACGTGACCAGGCAATAACCCCCTCCTCATCCAGATTTGCATCTGTCATTTCAATAATAAAGGCTTTAGCCACTTCACCCAGACGCTCATCCGGAACACCAATCACGGCCGCCCGTGCAATGCCCGCCATGCTGCACAAGCTATTTTCAATTTCCGCGGGATAGCAATTAAAGCCACCCACTATAAACATGTCCTTGATGCGGTCGGTTATTCGAACATAGCCATCGGCATCCATTACGCCGATATCGCCAGTTTTGAGCCAGCCATCTTCGGTGATCGCTTTTGCAGTCTCTTGTGGATTATTAAAATAGCCGCGCATCACATTGTAGCCACGACAGCAGATTTCACCCTTGGCACCTACCTCAACCTCCACACCCTCCAGGTCGACACACTTCATCTCCACACCGTCCATCGCCCGCCCTGAACTGTGAGAGATTCGCTCTGCACTGTCTTCGGGGCGACAAATGGAAACTACGCCGCAGGTTTCAGTGAGTCCATAGGCGGTAACCACCACCTCAAAACCGAGAATCTGGCGCATATCATCCACCAACTGCACCGGCACAGGAGCAGCCCCTGTTACGGCCAGGCGCAAGCTGGAAAGGTCGTAATTTTCCCGCCGGGGATGAGCGAGCAGTGACTGGTAGATGGTCGGCGGGCCGGGAATCATGGAGATATTCTCCCGTTCGATTTGCGCCATCACCGCATCCAGGTCAAAGTTTTTGACAGGTATAATTCGCGCACCGCGTATAAAAGCGGCAAGCCAACCGGCCTTGTAGCCAAAGGAGTGGAAAAAAGGATTAATTATCAGGTAGTTATCGTCAGATCGTAGCCCAACGGTGGAACTCCAGACATCGAAAACACGGATATTTTGCCCGTGAGAAGTAATGACGCCCTTGGGCTTTCCTGTGGTTCCCGAGGTAAACAGGATATCCAGAGTGTCATTGGGGCCAATTGATGT
>JAUVBI010000236.1 GCA_030591305.1 Pseudomonadota bacterium | reverse complement strand
TTCTGACGGCCTGGGAATGCTGGTTGAGCAGGCGGCACAGTCATTCTACTTGTGGAACAAAATGCGCCCGGAAACCGGCCCGGTTATACAGCAGCTAAGAGGTGTGCTGGCTGCCACCTAACTCAGTCGACTCAAGCATTGGTAGCTGTCTGGGTAAAGCCACTCTTGGTTGGAACCCCACGCCCTTGAGCGGCTTCACCCCTACCGCGCAGCGACAGGCTTATGGCGTTAGCTACTCAACACTCAGCTTCCAATTCTTCGATATGCTGGTCTTTCAGCCTCACGTAATTGTTCGCACTGTAACAAAAGTAATCCATTTCTCCCTTCGATAGAGCGCGCATTTCCCTGGCAGGGCTGCCCGCATAGAGATAACCGCTGCGTAATATTTTCTTCGGTGTAACCAGTGCCCCCGCGGCGATAACCACGTCATCTTCCACCACCACACCATCCATGACCGTGGCGCCCATGCCCACCAGCACCCGGTTGCCGATAATGCACCCGTGCAGGGTCGCGTTGTGGCCGATGGTTACATCGTCTCCGATGATGAGGGGCCAGCCACCGTCGTTATAGGGTCCGGCGTGAGTAATATGCAGGACGCAGCCATCCTGGACGCTGGTTCTGGCGCCGACCTTGATGGTGTGCATATCGGCGCGAATGGCTACCTGGGGCCAGACTGAAACATCATCGCCCAGGGAGACGTCCCCCAGCACCACGGCAGAGGGGTCGACCAGGATGCGCTCGCCCAGTGCCGGGGAATGACCGCCGAAATCGCGTAGTTGTTTTCCGTGGTGCTTCATAGCCCTTCCAAATTTTGCCACTAAAGAGAGTGTTACAATAAACCGCTTGAATAACGCTGGCCAGAGCTTTGCTATGAACAAAAGACGATTTATCGCCGGAGCCGTATGCCCGCGTTGTGCGGCGATGGACAAAATTGTTGTCGACCTGGAAACGGACGCCCGGGAATGTGTGTCCTGTGGCTTTACCGAAGGCCGGCCAAAGGGGGCCGTTACTACAACCGAAGTGCCCACCCGGGTCAGTCGTGGGGCAGCGCGAAGAGTTGAGACGCCAGCGCAGGTAATCCGGTTTATGGAGCCGGTGAAAAACAACCGGGATAAATCAAAATAAGGTTGTGGCTACTCTCTTCAAAGGGCGGGAGTAGCGCGTATCCTGATGGGGCATTCGGGGCCGTCATGAACCCCCTCAAAACCCAGTACACGTGCTGCGCCGGGATGGGCCTGTGCTTTTTTCCATACCCCTGCCTTCTCAAGCAGTTCTGAGCTGGCATATTGCACCAGATTTTCCAGGCGGGAGGCCAGCTTCTCTCCCAGCAGGTGATAGACGATAATATTTGCCTCCGTCATATCCACTGGAAGCAGGGGGTGGCCGAGATTCATGATGTGGTAGTCATTGACCTCCTCCAGTAGTCGATGCGCCAGAAAAGATTCGTCGAGCAAGGCCTCCAGTCCATGGGCCATCCAGACATCCTCTGGCGGCTGCAGGAAAAAGTCCTCGGCCATATGCAGGAACGGGGCGACATAGCGATAGAAATCCAATTGCTTGCTGACAGCGGTTACCAGGCTGATTGAACCGGGTACGCTTTCGATATAGCGGGTGGTGAATAGTATTAAAGCGGACACGGGATCCTCTTCTGGCAAGATGAGCTTCTTTTGCAAGTAGGGAAGCTGGCGTATCAGGTGATTGCGAAAAAGGCTGCTTCTCTCCTCCAGGCGGACGGCGGCGACGATAGATTCTCTGAGTTCAGGCGTGAGATGCATGCTTGCACAACTGTTGCGGTAAGTGAGCGGGGCAATGTTAAGTCTAGACCATGGGGCAAATTCCGCACGAATTTACACTGTTTGTGCTTACTGTGTGGAAAGCCAGCGCCCGCCCCTGCTGATCTGTCGATAACAGAGGTAGAGCGAGAGCCCCCTGGCAGCATTAAACATACAGAATGCGAACCACAGGCCGTGACTCCCCAGGCTGCGGGTCAAAAACCAGAGTGGCAGGTAAACAAGGAACACACTGAACAACATGGTGAGCATCATATAGCGGGTTTCAGCACTGCCGATGAACACGCCATCCAGCAGGTAGCTGGGAGCTGCCACCAGGGGCAGTAGAATCAACCAGGGTACATATTCGCCCAGTAGCTCCCTGACGGGGTCAATGCTGGTCATGAGGGCAAACAGTTGTGAGTGAAAGAGCAGAAAAAATAAACTCATTATCAAGGCAGTCACCCCGCACCAGAAACTGCAGTAGCGAACGGCCTGGTAAAATCCCGGTAAATCCCGGGCACCCAGGCGGTTGCCGGACAGTGCTTCGGCGGCGAAAGCAAAGCCATCCATACCATAGGCCGCCATCAACACCAGTTGCATCATCAAGGCATTGGCTGCCAATACATCGCTGCCCAGTTTGTCACCCATCGCGGTAAAGAACGCAAAACTGAATAACAGGCACATGGTGCGCACAAACAGGTCTGCGTTGCTGCGCAACAAGCGCTGGTAGGCGGGCCAGCTCTTCAGCCTGGCGTAAAACTCCGGCCCGGGTGCCGCGGGCCGGTTGCGCCATACGCCATACAGCGCCACGGCACAGCCCAGGTATTCAGCGATGACAGTGGCGATTGCCGCGCCGTCGCTGAACATCTGCAGCTCGATGATAAACAGAAAATCCAGGGCGATATTAACGGCATTGGTGAGAACCACGATGAGCATGGGCCAGCGTGTGTTCTGGCGACCAATAAACCAGCCCACGATGGCGTAGGTGAGTAGTACGGCGGGGGCACTTGAAATACGGATAGACGCGTAACTGTCGGCCAGAGAGGTGATGTCCGCATGGGTAGCCATCAGAATAAACCCCAGGCCCAGCCACAGGGGGTGTAACAGCACAACCATAACAGCGAGCGCAATGGCGAGAATGCCCGATTGGGCCAGGACCAGGAAGGCTTCCCGCTCTTTTCCCGCCCCCATCGCCTTGGCGACCAGACCGGTGGTGCCCATGCGAAGAAAGCTGAAGCCCCAGTATAAAAAGGACAGAAGTGCACCGCCTATGGCCACGGCGCCCAGGTATTGGGTGCTGTCCAGGTGCCCCAAAATTGCCGCATCTACCAGTCCCAGTAGCGGGATGGAAATATTGGAGAGGATTGCAGGCCAGGCAATACCCCATATTTTGTGGTTGATAGGCTTCATCATGTCCATATAGTGTGTTTATTATAAGAGGAGCACATTATTGGGCTGACCGGCGGAGATAATTTGTTAAATCTTCGCAAAAACAGAGACTTAGTGTTTTTCTGCATAAGTTTAGATATAATGCGCGGCGTTTTGTCGCAGTTATCGATTGCGTCATTATCGCAGTACCTGACAATAATTATAAGTTTGGGTTAACTAATTGAATAAACTAAATGGAGACACGGGATATGTGTTTTGACGTGAAGCGGCTGTGTAAGCTGGCGCTCGGTCCTGTGCTGATGCTAATGAGCCTGGTAAGCACCGGCGCCTGGGCAGAGGATTCGAAAATGAATCAACTGAACATGCCTGTGAGCGTGACCGAGGTGGGTCAACAAATTTATGACTTGCATATGCTCATTCTTTGGATCAGCGTAATTATTGGACTGCTGGTTTTCGGGGTAATGTTTTACTCCATTTACTACCATCGAAAGTCGCGGGGTGTAACCCCGGCAACTTTTCACGAGAGTACCACCGTGGAAATTGCCTGGACGGTTGTACCCCTTATTATATTGATCGCCATGGCAGTTCCTGCGACCAAGACCTTACTAAATGTTTACAATTTCGATGATGCTGAAATTGACATTATGGTTACCGGCTACCAGTGGAAGTGGAAATACGAGTATCTGACAGAAGATGGCGACAATGTCATGTTTTTCAGTAATCTACGCACGCCCGCTAGCGAAATAAATAATACTGAGGCGAAGGGAGAGCACTACCTGCTGGAAGTCGATGAGCCTATCGTCATTCCCGTAAACACCAAGGTGCGTTTCCTGGTAACAGCCAACGATGTTATCCACTCCTGGTGGGTGCCTGACTTAGCGGTCAAGAAAGATGCCATTCCCGGGTTTATTAATGAAGCCTGGACACTGCCGACGGTAGAAGGTGTGTACCGTGGCCAGTGTGCCGAGTTGTGTGGCAAAGACCACGGCTTTATGCCTATTGTGGTGAATGTCGTCAGCCGCGAAGAGTACAACGACTGGTTGGCTGCCAAGCAGAGCGAAGCAGCTGAGATCAAACAGTTGATGGCACAGACATTCACCATGGACGAGATGGTAGAGCGCGGCAAGGCGGTCTACGATCGCAGCTGCATGGCCTGTCACGGCGCCAACGGTGAGGGCGGTTTAGGTAAGGCCATTGCCGGCAGTGCGATAGTTGTCGGCGATGTGAGCGTCCATCTGGACGTGGGCATTAACGGGGTTCCCGGTACGGCCATGCAGGCCTTCGGAGGACAGCTGAACGATGTCGACATGGCGGCGGTAATCACTTACCAGCGCAACGCATTTGGCAACAATATGGGCGATATGGTTCAGCCCATTGATGTCTTCAACCACAAAAAAGGCGGAGGAGTTAACGATGGGTGATCATCATCACGGACCCGCCAAGGGCCTGACACGGTGGATAACCACCACTAACCACAAAGATAT
>JAUVBI010000203.1 GCA_030591305.1 Pseudomonadota bacterium | reverse complement strand
ACCAGAAAATAAAATGGCCCGGTATCCAGCAGTGCCACCATGGCTTTAAACAGGTAATTGCTGCCGATAAGTATCAGCAAGGTGTTGAGCAGTATATCTCCGCGCAGGAACGCTGCACCAAATGTCACAGTAATGACCATAACCGAATCCACCATCTGGCTGAGCAGGGTGCTGAAGTTATTACGTATCCACAGGTGCTTGCCTTTGGTGACTCGTTTCCAGAAATGGAACAGTTGCACGTCGCAATACTGCGCGGCGATATAGGCGAGCATGGAGGCGAATACTGCGCCGGAAGTTGTGGCGTAGATTAACTGGTACAGCCCCACACTGTTTTCAACGATGTCACCGTTGGGTAGAGCGACGGGTGCCGACAGTTGCAGAATTTGCCAGGGTGGCATGTTCTCAGTGGGAACAGCGGGAATGGCATCCCCAAGAAAAAGCACGCCGAGAATAAAAAAATTCAGCCCCAGGCCCACGCTGACCAGGAAGTTTGCCCTGGCTTTGCCATACAGTTCACATATTAGATCTGTGCACAGAAACGTGAGGGGGTAGGGCAGTACGCCAACCGCCAATGCCATCGGGCCCAGCTGGATAAATCGTGTAATACCAATGACATTCAATAAGGTCATGGCACACAAAAATGTACCTGCCAGGACGAGAAATACACGTTCGCGACGTTCGTGTAAAACGGCCGGGGATATCATGACTCAGGATTCCTTCTGACCCAGGTTGGCATGTAATACTGAACCATTGATGACCGGGTTATTGTGCGCCCAGAAAATGAACTCGGCTATTTCTTCAGGTTCAATCAACCGACTGAAGCTGTTCATACTGGCAATACTTCGCATGACTTCTTTATCATTTTTCAGGTGCGTACGCAGCATTTCAGTGTCGGTAAACCCTGGACAGATCAGAGCCGTGTGTATGCCGCTTCCCATCAGGTCCTGGCAGCTGGCCCGCATCATGCCCAGTAGTGCATGTTTGGAAATAACGTAACTGAAAGATCCGGGGACGGCTTTTTCTGAAAGCGTCGAGCCTATATATAAAACGCTGGAAGACCCGGGCAAACTTGGCAGGAGGCGCTGGTTAAGACTGTTAACAGCGATTAGATTTGTTTCCAGTACTTCCCGCAGACTCTCGCTGGAGCACTCAGTAGCGCTGTCTTTGCGCATCTGGCAAGCGTTGTGTAACAGCGCCACGCAATCACTGTTGCCGATGGTTTTTAACAGGGTATCAGCAGCTTTATCGATAGCCTCTTCGGAAGACAGGTCACAGGCGATATTATTCACCCCCGATACGGGGCATGGCCTGCGCGAAAGATTGTATACCTCATAGCCTCTTGCAAGAAAGGTCCGGGCAGATGCCTCGCCTATACCAACGCTTGCTCCGGTAATAATTGCTGTATTCATTGTCTGGTCCGATTGCTTGGAGGGTGGGAGTTGCCATGCACAACACTTGAAAGCTCTTCCAGTAGCCGCTCCCAGGCTTCATCGTATTGAGCGGTCCAGTCTGCCCCTAGAAAATCTCTGAAGGTGTCGCGTACAGTGGCAAAGAATGTCTCGAACACTTCCAGTGGAACACCTATTTGCTGGTGGTTAATCAGTTCTGTGGTTATCAGCCCCTCGGAGGTGTATCGGGGCCCCACAAAGTCGATGATGCACTCGATGACCTCGAATAACATATGGCCTTTGGCTTCGTTTTGCCTGTCCAGAATGAATAGCTCTTGTAAGCCGGGGTGCTCGTCGAAAAGGCGCTGGTAAACCATGGCGGTTGGGTCTTCACAGGCTGCTGCCGCAAGCTCCAGGCTCTGGATAATAATCTCGGAGTTCACAGGCTTCTCTGTTGCCAGATTGTTTTCAGGGTGTATACCAGATGGGCGAGGTATAGGCGCGCTCCTGAATGCTTAGTGCAAGACCGCCAGGGACTTTGATTCCCAGCTTGGCTGCATCGCGCGTGCTCCAGCGGGGTGTGGGAATTTCCAGAGCGCGAACATAATAGAAGGCATGTTCAGCGCTGTTAAAATCCGGGTCACGCCACACGGTGGAAAGCTGTCCCTCGCCTATGGTATTCGTGTAGCTGGCGTCTTTTACGTTTACCGTATTGCCAACGTCAGGTAGATTTCCCCGTGCATTCAGTTTTCGATTGCCGCTCCAGGCAACATTGTAAATTTTCTTGTGTTGCTTGCCCTGGGCGTCTAACCAGCCCTTTATTATCTGTACCCGGTCGAGATTGCCGCTGTCGGGGTCCTTTGCTGCCTGTACCATAAAGGTGGGTGACATGCCTTTCTCCGCTTTACTCAAACTACCACCCATGGGTACGCCCTGTGCATATCCTTTTGCGGCGAAATCGGCACTGGCGCCATCAGCGGCGGTGAAATTCCAGCCGCCGAACATGCGAACTTTAATGCGTGGCCCTGTGGTACCGAAGGTCTCGCGATTCACCATCGCCTCATAAATGGCTGTACGGCTATTCTCTTTTGCCCATACACCCGCCAATCCACCCGAGCTGAACTCTCGCACTTGCTGCTTCTGCGCCTCGGGTTGGCCCTCTATACCGAGCAGTCGATGGCTGGGATTGTTTTCAAAGGCAAACTTGCCGGAATAATTATCTTCTTCGTGAGAGGCTGCCGCATTGTGGGTGTCACTGTCGCCAATAAAGCCATAATGGAAGGGGTTGTTGTTACCGGCGGCGCTAAAACTCAAGCCATCGAGAAGGGCCTGCCTGACAAAACTTCCCCGCCGGTTTTTGGGTCGCAGGGAATCTGCAGACAGGGTGTAATCCCATTGTTCAAAACTGGCAAACTCGTCATTGGGCGACAGTACAGGATGAGTTTCCGAGGTGCCTTTTATCTGAGTGATTTCATACAGTGGTTCATTTCTTTCCCGAGTGGTGTTATAGGCTTTACTCAGGGGCTTACCGTCGAAAGTCTGCAGAGAAAACATGAGGCCATCGCTGGCGTTGGCATTGTGGGGGATGGCAAACAGGGTGGAGCCCTTGTCGCGCTGCGCATCCATCCAGGCCCATAGGTGCTCCGGGTCGCGAGACTCATGTGCTGATAAAACCAGGTCTGGAACTATGGATGAATCTTTGAATACGACCACCCGGTGTAAGTTTCTCATTTGTGGGTTGGATGACCACTCGAAAGCGGGGAAGGTTGTAAATTCTCCGGGAACATAATAGTCATCGGCAGTCTTGACGATGTCGGCCCATATACTGCGACTGATCTTCGGGTCGGACAGGGAGGGGTCGTTCTTCCCCATGCTGTAGTTCCTGAGTATTTCGGCAAATGCCTGCATGGCGGTATTCTGGTTGTCGGAGGTAATGCGCGCAGCCATGGGGTGCTTGCTCAAAGGGCTGTTCGGGTTGCCCATTTCCTTGAATACACCCAGGAACTCCGCGTGATCCGAGACGGCATAAAAATCCAGGGACTTTTTAATTTTTATATCGGGGCCTCCCCCTCCGCCCGGTATGGCTTCGCCCTGAGCCCATTTATAGGCGTCTGCCGGTGTCGCGAGGGTACCATTGGTGAACGCATCAAAAGAGTAGCCGGTGTGGACATGAACGGCACCAAAAAAAGCCTGGGTTGCCTGGGCGCTTGCAGGTTCATTTGCAATGCTTGCTGTATGGGGCGCTACAGCCAAGCTGAGGGCGGCTAGTAATTTTATTCGATTCTTCATGGGCTCTCTATCGTCCGGCTTTAGAAAAGGCATAATACTCCTATATCCCCTCGATTCACCAGAGCTGAAGGCTGAGCCACTCAAATGGTCGGCACTGCGCCGCTAAAGAAGGAAAAACAAACTTTCCAATAGGGCGCGTTCAGGGGTAGGATATACAGACAATAAAAACAGGAATACATGCATGCCCCGAGTCACCTATATTGAATTTGATGGAACCGAACATACGGTATATGGCAATGGCGGTGATAGCGTGATGGAAACCGCCGTCAAAAATGAAGTTCCCGGTATTGATGCCGATTGCGGTGGTGGCTGCGCCTGCGCCACTTGTCATGTCTATGTCGACGAGACCTGGCTGGCCCAGATGGGCGAGCGCAGTCCTATGGAAGTGAGTATGTTGAATTTGGCTGAGGGTGTGGCAGATAATAGTCGCTTGTCCTGCCAGATTTCTCTGAATGAATCCCTGGACGGCCTGATAGTAAGAATGCCAGAATCCCAGCACTAGTGCGGAGTAAAGCCCATGAATGCGATTTTGCCTGACCCCTATACTATCCCTCTGGATAAGCTCGACCCCAGTAACCCGAACCTGTTTCAGAATCAGGAACATTGGGCCTACTTTGAGCGATTGCGTAAAGAGGACCCGGTACATTTTGTAGACAGCGATGTCTTTGGCCCCTATTGGTCGGTGACAAAGTTTCAGGACATTATGTATGTGGACTCTCACCATGACTTATTTTCCTCTGAGCCCAGGATTGTTCTGGGGCATTCCAATATTGATTTTGATCCACCCATGTTCATAGCTATGGACCCTCCGAAGCACGATGAGCAGCGGGCGGCAGTAACACCCGCAGTGGCACCAAAACAGCTGACAGAATTAGAGCCACTGATACGAGGCAGAGTCCAGACTGTTTTAGATAATCTGCCAGTGGGGGAAAGCTTTAATTGGGTGGATAAAGTCTCCATAGAATTGACCACCCAGATGCTGGCAACCCTGTTTGACTTTCCCTTTGAGGAGAGGCACTTGCTGACCTACTGGTCGGACGTGGCGACAGAGAATCCTGAACATGATGTTAATGGTGGTGGTCGCTCCGAGGAGGAACGGCGGGATATATTGATGGAGTGCCAGCAGCGCTTTATGGCAATCTGGAAAGAGCGTGCGGGTCAGCCACCCAAGATGGATTTAATCTCTCTGCTGGCCCACAGCCCTGCCACGGAAAATATGGAGCCCATGGAATTGTTGGGTAATATGATGCTGCTGATTGTGGGTGGTAACGATACTACTCGCAACACCATGTCAGCCAGTGTTTACGCCCTGAATAAATTTCCCAAGCAGTACGATAAGCTAAAGGCAGATCCATCACTGGTCACCAGTATGATTTCCGAGACCATACGCTGGCAGACACCTCTGGGGCATATGCGTCGCATGGCTACCCAGGATACTGAACTTGGCGGTAAGAAAATCAGTAAAGGCGATACTGTTGTCATGTGGTATGTGTCGGGCAACCGCGACGAAGACGTCATCGAAAATGCCAATGATTATATTGTCGACAGGCCCCGTGCACGTCATCATGTGTCCTTTGGCTTTGGTATTCACCGCTGCATGGGCAATCGACTGGCGGAGATGCAGCTGCGAATATTGTGGGAGGAAATAATGCAACGCTTCAGCAAGGTCGAAGTTCTTAGTGAGCCCGAACGTGTCCACTCCAATTTTGTGATGGGCTACACCGACCTGCAGGTTATGTTGCACCCGTTATGACAGTCTTCAATAGTTGCGAGTTGTACCCATGGAACGATTAACCACTCTTCATATCAACAAAGAGAGTCACAAATTTTCTGCAGCTCACTACACCATATTTTCTGCACAGTCCCGCGAGCGGCTGCATGGGCATAATTACTCGGTGTCGGTGCGCATTGTGGCACCGGTGGGCGAGAACGGTCTGTCGGCAGATTACAATGTCTATAAAACCCGCTTGAAATCCCTCTGTGATTCGCTGGATGAGTACCTATTGCTCGCAGGCAATTCACCTTTCCAGGAGATTGTGGAGGAGGGCCGTTATTT
>JAUVBI010000314.1 GCA_030591305.1 Pseudomonadota bacterium | reverse complement strand
TTGGGAGTAGCTGACGCTCTCATGGATTTTGACTCACCTAATAGGTCGGTCAACCATGCGCCTACGGTGCCGGACAGACTAAATTCTATGCTACATAGGATGCTGGCCACCAATGAATTGGGGGGCCACTAATGGCCCTAAAGCGGCCCCTCAATTTAGGTGAGAAATTATCTGAGCCTTGTTCTCGTCGCTATTTGGAAAATGGACTACGAAACAACATATTATGGTGTCATCCCTTTTCAAATAACCGGGTGACCAACAATGGCCCGATTGAAAATAGAAAGGTAGTATGATTTACAAGCACAGCAACTGAGACCTGACGGTAATTTTGCTGCTATCATTGCACCTCTATGAACGAATTTCTGCAATTCCTCCAGACCAGAAACTCTGCACCGCGCTTGCGTGAGCCCGCGCCCTCCGCCGAAGAGTTGCAGGAGATTATTCGGGCAGCCATTCGCGTTCCAGACCACGCCTGGTTGCGCCCCTGGCGCTTTCTATCGGTAAGCGGAGAGCGCCGCGAAGCTCTGGGTGAGATCCTCGAGTCCAGTCTGAGTCGACGCGACTCACAGGCTGATACTGCGGCGAGGCTTAAAGCGCGGAATGCGCCCCTGCGAGCACCACTGGTCCTTGTGGTAATAGCCAGCCTGGAGGAGCACCCCAAGGTGCCCGTGGTAGAGCAGCGTTTGTCGGCGGGCTGCGCTGCCCAGGCCATATTGCTAGCGGCAGAAGCCCTGGGTTATGCTGGCGTGTGGCGCACAGGCGAGGCGGCCTTCGATCGCACCGTGATGACGGGCCTGGGGCTGGCGCAAAATGAAGAGATTATCGGCTTCCTCTATCTGGGCAGCCGGGATGGAAGAGCCAAGGTGGTTCCCGAATTAAACCCCGATCACTTTCTGAGAGAGTGGTGAGGCAACACTTAACAGCTAACAAGAGTACCGAAGATGCCCCCTACGTTTGAAACATTAACGCTGGAAATTGACCAGCAGGTAGCTACAGTAATGCTGAATCGGCCCGACAAGGCCAACGCTATGAACGCGGCCATGTGGGCTGAATTGCAGGTCTGTTTTGAATGGTTGGACGAAGAGCCTTCTGTGCGGGTTGTTATCCTGGCAGGTAACGGAAAGAATTTTTGTTCTGGAATCGACCTGGGGATGTTTGGTAGTGTGGTGGGCTCAATTACTGAGGGCGCTCGGCGTGCAGAGGCCCTGCGTCGTACTATTCTGCGTTTGCAGGATAATTTGAGTGCGATTGAAACGTGTCGCAAGCCGGTACTGGCAGCTATACACAAGGCCTGTATTGGTGGTGCCATCGACATGACCTGCTGTTGTGATATGCGCTACGCCACAGAGGATGCCTATTTTTCCATCAAGGAAATCGACATCGGTATGACCGCCGATGTGGGTACTTTGCAGCGCCTGCCAAAAATCATTCCCGACGCCATCGTGCGTGAATTGGCCTACACCGGGCGCACCATGAGTGCCAATGAAGCAAGAGAGGTTGGGTTTATAAATCGGGTTTATACTGACAAAGAGACCCTGCTCAAGGAAGTGACGGCTATCGCCCGGGATATAGCGTCAAAGTCTCCGCTGGCCATTCGCGGTACCAAGGAAATGTTGCTCTATGCCCGGGATCACTCGGTTGGGGATGGCTTAAACTATATTGCCACCTGGAACTCCGGCATGTTGTCACAGGCCGACCTGGGGTCAGCCATGCAGGCCCAGATGGAAAAGAAGCAGGCCGAGTTTGAAGACTAAGCGCATGGTCCTCACTTTTTCCAGCAAGACACATTCGGAGTCTCGGGTATGAAATTTCTGGCGTGGATCAACCGGCCCTGGGTGCATTTTCTTGTGTTGGGGGTGCTGCTGTTTCAGTTGGATACCCGGTTGTTTCCACCGCCAAAGCCTGTGATCGGGCCGCTCACCGAGTCGCGCCTTGATTCGCTACAACAGCAGTGGTTTGCCAGTACGGGTCGCCTTCCCAGTGCGAATCAGCAAAAACGTATCGTGCAGGCGGAGCTGGACAGGGATATGCTTTTTCAGAAAGCCCTGGAAATGGATGTTCACCTGTACGATACCGTGGTCTATCAGCGGCTGTTGCGCAATATGGGTTTTTTACAGCTGGCAGAGGGGAAAACCGAATTACAGCAGTATGAGGAGGCACTGGATATGCGCCTGCACCTGGGTGATGAGGTCATCAAGCGTCGTTTGATTCAAATTATGGAACAGCTTCTACTGGCATCCAATCCACCCCGTGTGCCAACAGAGG
>JAUVBI010000139.1 GCA_030591305.1 Pseudomonadota bacterium | reverse complement strand
TCGAGAATACCCTCGGCGGCCTGGCGGCCTTCCCAGATGGCAGTTACCACCAGGTCGGAGCCTCGCACCATATCGCCACCGGCAAAAATTTTGGGGTTACTGGTCTGAAACTTGAATTCTTGCTCTTCTTCGGCAATCACGCCATCCCAGTCATTGGTCGTTACACCGGCGTCAATCAACCACTGGGGTGGGTTAGGCTGGAAACCAAAGGCCACGATAATCGCATCGGCTTCAATGACCTCCTCACTTCCCGATATCTCCCGGGGGCGTCTCCGGCCGTCTTCTCCAGGCTCACCCAGTTCGGTCTGGATCATTTTTATACCACAGGCCTGGCCAAAATATTCTACTATTTCAACAGGTTGCCTGTTATAGAGAAATTCTACACCCTCTTCTTTAGCGTTCTGTACTTCGCGGCGGGAGCCCGGCATATTTTCCTCATCGCGCCGGTAGGCGCAAATAACGACCTCTGCCTGCTGTCGCACCGCCGTGCGAACGCAATCCATGGCGGTGTCTCCACCGCCTAAAACCACCACCCGCTTACCCTTTAAATTGACGTAGTCCTCGGACTTTTGCTCAAATCCCAGGTTGTGATTTACGTTGCCCACCAGATAGGGGAGCGCCTCATAGACACCCGGTAAGTTTTCGCCCGGAAAGTTGCCGCGCATGTATTTGTAAGTTCCCATACCCAGGAATACGGCGTCGAATTGATCAAGCAGTTCGGTCAGGGAGATATCTTTGCCAATTGTAGTATTGAGCCTGAATTCGATCCCCATGCCCTCAAAAACTTCACGCCGACGCACCATGACTTCTTTTTCCAGCTTGAACTCGGGAATGCCAAACGTTAGCAGCCCTCCGATTTCAGGGTAGCTATCAAAAACAGTGGGCTTGACCCCGGTGCGCACCAGCACATCCGCACAACCCAGGCCCGCCGGGCCAGCACCAATAATCGCCACTTTCTTGTCAGTTTTGATGGCCTTGGACAAATCGGGCCGCCACCCCATGGCCAGGGCAGTATCGGTGATGTACTTCTCCGATGCACCAATAGTGACGGCACCAAAGCCATCATTCAGGGTGCAGGCCCCCTCACAGAGACGGTCCTGGGGACAGACCCTGCCACACACTTCGGGCAGGGTATTGGTGCGGTGGCTGAGCTCAGCCGCCTCAAACAAATTTCCCTCGCTCACCAACTTTAGCCAGTTGGGGATGAAATTGTGCACCGGGCATTTCCACTCACAATAGGGATTGCCGCACTCCAGGCATCGATGCGCCTGGTCTTTCACTTCATTGGATGAATAGGGCGTGTAAATTTCCACGTACTCAGTCTTGCGGGCGTGCAGATCTTTTTTGCCGGGGTTCTTGCGTCCCACGTCAATAAACTGAAAGTCATTTGCCAAACGGTTACTCATAATCGCTTCCTGCCCGCTAATCTGTGTTGCGCAAGCGCGACAATAATTGATCGAGATCTGCCGCCTTGGGCTTAACCAGCCAGAATTTGCCGACATAATCTTCAAAGTTTGCCAATAACTCAGCGCCCCAGTTGGAACCGGTCTCCCGCACATGATCTTCGATGGTCAAGCGCAAATGATAGCGATAGGCCTCCATGTACTCGGAGTTCACCCGATGGATTTCAACCAGCTCGCTGTTATAACGGTCGATAAAATGCCTGCCCTGATCCAGCACATAGGCGAATCCGCCGGTCATTCCCGCACCAAAGTTGACGCCTGTGGGCCCCAGGACGGTAACAATGCCACCGGTCATATACTCACAACAATGGTCACCCGCTCCCTCTACAACGGCCTGGCTGCCACTGTTTCGAACCGCGAAGCGCTCTCCGGCTATGCCAGCGGCAAATAATTGCCCACCGGTTGCACCATACAGGCAGGTATTACCAATAATGACCGTATCCTGAGATTTGAACTGACTGTTACGCGGGGGGTAGATCACCAGTTTTCCACCGGCCATGCCCTTGCCGACGTAGTCATTGGAATCACCCTCGAGATACATATGCAGGCCCCCGGCATTCCAGACCCCAAAACTCTGGCCCGCCGTGCCCTGTAGACGCATGACGATAGGGCTGGCTTCCATCCCGACGTTACCATAGCGAAGAGCAATCTCGCCGGAGAGCCGCGCACCAATGGAGCGATCACAGTTGGTGACAGAGAATTCAAATTCACCACCGTATTTCTTCTCGATAGCGTCGATGGCAGCAGCCACCATCTGCTCGGCCTTTTCGCCCTTGTCAAAGGGGTCGTTGGATGCCACCTGGCAAAATTCTGGCTGACCCTCCGCATCGGGGCTCTTATACAAAATTGGGCTCAGATCCAGTCCGGCCTGTTTTTCAGTTTCTCCCGGCAGACACTCCAGCAAATCACTGCGTCCAATCAGAGCCTCCAGCGAGGGAACACCCAGCCTGGCCAGCCACTCGCGCGTTTCCTCGGCCACGAAGGTAAAGAAGTTAACCACCATGTCTACCGTACCGATAAAATGCTCATCCCTGAGCTGTTCGTTCTGGGTGGCAATACCTGTGGCGCAGTTATTCAGGTGGCATATACGCAGATACTTGCAGCCCAGGGCCACCATGGGAGCCGTACCAAAGCCAAAACTCTCGGCCCCAAGAATGGCGGCCTTGATAACATCGAGGCCGGTTTTCAGGCCCCCATCTGCCTGCAGGCGAATGGTTCCACGCAGGTTGTTACCACGCAGTGTCTGTTGTACCTCCGCCAGACCCAGCTCCCAGGGAGAACCCGCATGGCGAATCGACGTCAGCGGGCTGGCGGCGGTTCCACCATCGTAGCCACTGATGGTTATCAGGTCAGCATAGGCCTTGGCCACACCGGCGGCGATAGTTCCCACACCCGGTTCTGACACCAGTTTTACCGACACCAGAGCCCTGGGATTAACCTGCTTGAGGTCAAAAATCAGTTGGGCGAGGTCTTCTATGGAATAGATATCATGGTGGGGCGGTGGTGAAATCAGGGTCACTCCCGGTACCGAAAAACGCAGCTTGGCAATCAGGCTATTAACCTTGGCGCCGGGTAATTGACCACCCTCGCCGGGCTTGGCGCCCTGTGCCACTTTAATTTGCAGCACCTCAGCGTTAACCAGGTAATGCGGTGTAACGCCAAAACGGCCGGAGGCAATCTGCTTGATTTTAGACACCCTGTCGGTGCCAAAACGCTCTGGATCTTCGCCACCCTCGCCCGAGTTGGAACGCGCACCAAGCCGGTTCATCGCCGCTGCGAGGGCCTCATGAGCCTCCGGGCTCAGGGCGCCCAGCGACATACCTGCGGAGTCAAAGCGGGGCAAGATTTTTTCCACCGACTCCACTTCCTCCAGTGGCAATGGCTGAGCCGCTTCCACTGGCCGCAGTAAATCGCGCAGAGTGGCCACGGGGCGCTCGTTTACCAGGGCTGCATAGCGTTTATAGACCGCATAATCACCGTTTGCGACAGCCTCTTGCAGGGTAATCACCACATCGGGATTAAATGCATGGTATTCCTGGCCGTGCACATACTTCAACAAACCACCGGGTTCGATTGTTTTGCGATAGGACCAGGCGGCCTGTGACAAAGCCTTCTGTTCGCGCTCCAGGTCGGCAAAACCGCTGCCCTGAATACGACAGGTCACGCCACAAAAAGACAGGTCGACCACCTCCTGGGCCAAACCCACCGCCTCGAACAACTGCGCACCGCGGTAGGAACTGACGGCGGAAATGCCCATCTTGGACATGATCTTAAGCAAGCCCTTGTTCACGCCTTTGCGGTAGTTCTTGTAACAGGCACTGGGCTCACCCAACACCTCACCCGTGCGAATCAAGTCCTCTACAACACTATAGGCCAGGTAGGGGTATATCGCGGTAGCACCGAACCCCAGCAAGCAGGCCATTTGATGGGAATCGCGCGCACTGGCAGACTCTACGATAATATTCGCCTCACAGCGCAGGCCCACCTTGATCAGGTGATGGTGCACGGCTCCTGTGGCCAACATACTGTGAATAGGGCTTCGGTCTTTGGCGACTGCACGGTCCGACAGGATGAGAATAGTCGACCCCTCGCGCACCGACTGCTCTGCCAACTGCACCAGCTCTTCAATAGCCTGTCTAAGGCTTTTGTCTTCCGGGTTGTAGGTGCAGTCGATGTCCTTGAGTGCAAAGCCGGGCCGCTCCAATGCCAGCAGGGTGTTAAACTTGCCCTGTGACAGCACAGGAGAAGTCAAAATCACCCTGTCCGCATGCTCCGGGCCAACATGGAATATATTCTTCTCGCCACCCAGGTCGGTCTCCAGGGACATCACAATAGTTTCCCGCAGGGGATCTATGGGGGGGTTTGTTACCTGGGCAAATTTTTGCCGAAAATAATCATACAATGAGCGCTCTCGTCGAGACAGCACCGCCATGGGGGTATCATCACCCATGGAGCCCACTGCCTCATTGCCCGACTCCGCCAATGGGCGCAGCACCTGGTCGCGTTCTTCGGTGCTCACCTGAAACATTTTCATATAGCACTCGAGTTGATCCTGCGCTATACCCGGTGCAGTCTCACCGCCGAATGTACCCTCAATGCGCTGGGAGTTTTCTCTCAACCACTGCTTGTAGGGGTGGCGGGACTTCAGCCTGCTATCAATGTCATCGGTATGCAACACTTCGCCCGTTTGGGTGTCGATCACCAGAATCTGGCCCGGCCCCACCCTGCCCTTGGCGACCACATCTTCATTTTTGTATCCGTGTGTTCCCACTTCCGAGGCGATGGTGATAAAACCATCATTGGTTTTTACCCAGCGAGCCGGACGCAGGCCGTTGCGATCCAGTACACAGACCGCGTAGCGGCCATCGGTCAATACAATGCCCGCGGGCCCATCCCAGGGCTCCATATGCATGGAGTGGTATTCATAGAAGGCCTTCAGGTCGGGGTCCATATGATCTATATTCTGCCAGGCCGGAGGGATCAGCATGCGCAGGGCGCGGGGCATGTCCACACCGCCAGTCAAGAGTACATCGAGCATATTGTCGAGACTGGAGGAGTCCGAGCCGGTGCGGTTTACCACCGGCGCCAGATCCATAATATTGGGTAGCTTGTCGGTTATAAATGCCGAGGTGCGCGCCTCGGACCAATTGCGATTGCCGTCGATGGTGTTGATTTCACCGTTGTGTGCCAGCAAACGGAAGGGCTGGGCCAGAGGCCACTTGGGCATAGTATTAGTTGAAAAACGCTGATGAAAAACACAAATTGCAGTTTCCAGCCGCGGATCGTCCAGGTCGCTGTAAAAACGCGGTAAGTCCACCGGCATCACCAGACCCTTGTAGGAAATAATGCGACCAGACAGGCTGCAGATATAGAATTCTTCATCGGCCTCATTGGCCATTTCCGCTTTGCGCCTGGCGACAAAAAGCTGGGTAGTAAGCTCACCCTCGGTAAGGCCCGGGGCATTGATAAATATCTGCTCGATAGCGGGCAGAGTATCCAGTGCAATCGGGCCACACACCGAACTGTCAGTTGGCACCTTACGCCAGCCCACGATCTCCAGGCCCTGGTCTGTCAGTACCTGCTCCATCGCTTGCCTGGCAGCCGCTGCCGTTTCACCGTCCCTGCTCAGGAAGATTTGCCCAACGGCAAAGCTGTCATCCAACTCCCTGTCAAAGCTCTCGCGCGCCAGTGTACGCATAAACTGGCCGGGCATCTGCAGCAGCAGGCCGCAGCCGTCTCCTGTTTTACCGTCTGCGGCAATACCACCACGGTGAGTCATACAGGTCAGTGACTCGATGGCCGTCTGCAGCAGGCGATGGCTGACATCACCGGAGGTGTGGGCTATTAATCCAAATCCACAGTTATCGCGAAATTCTTCAGGTCTATATAGGCCTGCGCTCATAATCAGTCCAGAATAATAAATAAAATCAACAAGTTATAAAGACAAAGCCGACGCCTGGGCAATACACAGGCAAAAGCGGACGATCATTTTACACGGAAGGCGGGATGTGGACAAACGACCCGGGGAATAGCGCTTATTCGCCGGAGCAATGCTCGCTCAGAAAGCTCAAAAGTTCGCCCTGCCCGACATCATCAGAAATACAGGCCTCCCCAACCGACTGCAGCAAGATCAGACGCATGCGGCCATCGACCACTTTTTTATCCCGGCCCATCAGTGCGATAAAATCCTGGGGGCTCATGTCGGTGGGAACCTGCACCGGCAGGCGCATACTCAACAGAAGGTTCCTGTAGGTATCCACTTCACCGCTGGATATCCACCCTCTTCGCGCCGACATTTGCATGGCCAGAAGCATGCCCGTGGCAACCGCTTCACCGTGTAGCCAATTGCCATAACCCTGGGCCGTTTCTATAGCATGGCCAAAGGTATGGCCGAGGTTGAGGATAGCTCTCAAACCCCCCTCGCGCTCATCGGTGGCAACAACCCGGGCCTTGATAGCGCAGCTACGCTCTATCGCCTCAGCCAGGGCGGCCTCCTCACGGGCCAATAAATTTGGCATGTGCTGGCACAGCCACTGGTAAAAGGGCAAATCACAAATTAGTCCATACTTGATCACCTCCGCAAGGCCAGCGGCAATCTCCCTGTCGGGCAGCGACTGCAGGGTATTCAAATCAATAAATACGGCGCCTGGCTGATAGAAGGCACCAATCATGTTCTTGCCCAGGGGGTGGTTAACTGCCGTCTTACCACCCACAGAAGAATCGACCTGGGCAAGCAGAGTAGTGGGTATCTGGATAAAATTAACACCGCGCTGGTAGCATGCAGCGGCAAAACCAGCCATATCTCCCACCACACCACCACCCACGGCAACAAAGCTGGTAGTACGGTTGTGATTCGCCGCCATCACTTGATCAAATATGGTACCCAGGGTTTCCAGGGTTTTGAACTGCTCACCGTCCGGCAGCACAATTTCCGTAATAAGACTGCGCTCACCCAGAGCGCGCCTGACTCTCTCCACGTACAAGGGGGCGACGGTGTCGTTGCTGATAATCACCACCTGTGAACCCGGCACATGTTGGGCCAGCAACTGGGAATCGGTGAATAGATCCCTGCCAATATAGAGTGGGTAGCTGCGCTCGCCTAAATTGACATGAAGAGTATGCATGAGCAGTGACACGGGAATATCCTCTCTACCGGGAAACAATGATGTGTGGCGGCAGCGTATGATACCGCCTGAAGGGATTTTACTGTAGTTCTCTTACCAGGCGCTGGGCAACTGTTCTCGGGCTGCAATCATCAGTGTTAATGACGTGGTCCGCAATCTCGCGGTAGTGTTCGTCTCGCTGCATCATCAGGGTGCGCAATACCTCCTCTGGATCGCCGTCTTGCAGCAGCGGCCTGCGCCGGTCCCGGTGCGTTCGGCGCACCTGTTCTTCTACCGAGGCGTGCAGATAGATGACAAAGCCCCGGGCTGCCAGCACCCGCCGATTTTCAGCTCGCACCACAACCCCGCCCCCAGTGGCCAGAACAACATTGTCCCACAGGGTCATCTCCTCGACGACCTGTTGCTCACGTTTACGAAAGCCCTCCTCCCCTTCAACGTCGAATATCCAGGGTATATCCGCACCGGTGCGCTTTTCTATTTCGCTATCGGTATCGGCAAAATCAAGATGCAGCCGCTGGGCCAAATATTTACCAATAGTTGTTTTGCCGGCCCCCATGGGGCCGACCAGAAACACGCGATGAAGTAAGGGCATAGGGCCAGTTACACCCTCTAGTCGAGCAAAGTGTCGGCCAAAATACGAGGCGTAATAAAGATCAGCGTTTCGGTTTTGGTCTTGGAGGTTGAGGTGTTTCTAAACAGTGCGCCGACATAGGGAATATCGCCAAGATAGGGCACTTTGGATGTGGATGTGAGATCTTCAGTGCGGAAGACACCCCCCAATACAACGGTTTCCCCGTTGCCTACCAACACCTGCGTAGTCAGCTCGGTGGTATCAATGGATGGCACAAGCCCCCCCAGCCCCGTTGGCACCAGGTCACCCACCGAATCCTGTGTAATGGTCAGGTCCAACAGAATTTTATCATCAGGTGTAATATTGGGCGTTACTTCCAGTTTTAGCAGGGCATCTTTAAAAGAGATGGTAGCTGCACCGCTGGCAGCGGATTCCTGATAGGGAATTTCACTACCGGACTGAATAATCGCTGTCTGCTTGTCACCCGTAATCACCTTGGGCTGGGACACAACTTCACCCTT
>JAUVBI010000080.1 GCA_030591305.1 Pseudomonadota bacterium | reverse complement strand
GTAATTCCAGTGACAGGGCCGTATAGATGTGCAGTGACAGCGAGGGGTCATCGGCAACGCGACGATAAAAGGCGTTCATCAGTTGAACCGGCTTGCCCAGACCCAGGGGCGCTCCCAACACCAGGTTATTGCCAACGCGCGTGATGGTTTTCTCAACGCATTCCTGTACTGAACTCAGCTCTTCTGTCTGGCACGTGTTGTTCATCTTTGCGCTCCCTCTACTTCTTGAAATACTCTCGAGTTACTTTAAATACCACAGGACCTAACAGCAACAGGGCGATCAAGTTGGGTATGGCCATAAATGCGTTCAGTGTATCGGCGATCAACCAGATCATATCCAGTTCGACCAGTGTTCCCACCGGGATAGCGACAACCCAGGCCACCCGAAAAGGCGTAATAGCCCGTGTACCAAAGAGGAAAACAACGCAGCGCTCACCATAGAATGACCAGCCTATCATCGTGGTAAACGCAAACAAACACAGGGCAATGGTGACAATTATCGCGCCACCGGGCATCGCGTTGGAAAATGCCATTGTCGTTAAGCTCGCACCACTGACACCCGAGGGCAGTACATCCATAATGACAATAACCAGCCCGGTCATGGTGCACACAACCAGGGTATCGATAAACGTACCCAGCATGGCGATCATGCCCTGCTGCACCGGTTGATTTGTGCGCGCAGCAGCATGGGCGATGGGGGCACTACCAAGGCCCGCTTCATTGGAAAATATACCGCGGGCCACGCCAAAACGTAGTGCCGCCCACATGGTTGCACCGGCAAAGCCGCCAGCAGCCGCTGAGCCCGTCATGGCACTGTCGACAATGTAGGCAAGAGCTCCCGGTACCGCGCCCAAATTGCTGCCTATGACAAACAGGCACATCAGGATGTAACTGAGCGCCATCATGGGCACCAGTAAACTGGCCACGCTGGCTATGCGCTTGATACCCCCTAAAATAACAGCGCCCACCAGAACCATTAATACCAGGCCGGTTACCAGAGGCGGCACCGAAAATGAGTCGCTGAGTACCTGTGAAACCGAGTTGGACTGAACAGTATTGGCAATGCCAAAACCGGCCAGACTACCAAATATCGCAAAAGCCACACCCAGCCAATGCCAGCGCTTGTGCAGCCCGTTTTTGATGTAATACATGGGGCCGCCACTGTAGTTGCCATCCTCGTCCTGTTCCCGGTATTTTACGGCACAGACTGCCTCGGCATATTTGGTCGCCATTCCGAGCAGGGCGGTAATCCACATCCAGAATAGTGCACCCGGGCCGCCCAGTGCCAGTGCCGTTGCCACACCGGCGATATTGCCCGTTCCTATAGTAGCTGACAGGGATGTCATCAGGGCACTAAAGGGGGAGATATCACCTGCCCCCTCACCTTTTCGGCCGGACAGTAACAGGCGAAAGGCCCCGGGAATTTTGCGGATTGTGATAAAACGCAAGCCAAGGCTCAGGTAGATGCCGGTACCAAGTAGCAAAACGAGCATTATCGGGCCCCAGGCCCAGCTATTAATTGTTGTTATTAGTTCAGACATGAAAACCCGCCTCGCTGTGGGAAAATACCAAACGTGCCACCGGTGTGCATGAATACTATATCGCGCACGCCATCAAAGGTACCCCGGGCGATCTCGGCGATCATCCCCTGAAATGCCTTGCCCGTATAGACGGGGTCCAGCACGATGCCCTCCATACGTGCCAGGCGAGCTATTAAATCGAAAACCTCAGCTTCGGCAACGCCATAGCCGGGGCCAACGTAGCCGTCGAGAACACGAGCCTGTATGTCACAGGCGGGAGCCCCGGGGTAACGGCTGCGCCAGTCCTCCAGATCAGTGTTCACTTTATTGAGAAAGTACTGTTCATCGTCACAGACATTCACACCCCAGACGGTGGCAGGAAGATTGTGCAGTGCAGCACCCACGGTAAGCCCCGCCTGGGTGCCACCGGAGCCGGAGGCGGTGATAATATGAGCTTCTTTTATCCCCGCAGAGCAAAAATCTGCAGCCAGTTCTTCGCAGGCCATTATATAGCCCCACACGCCGATGCCGTCACTACCGCCTGTGGGTATGGCCAGGGCCTTATGCCCGTTTTCTGCATAGATATCCTGTAATTGCCGAAACAGGGAGTCCAGCTCCTTGAAGTAGATGCCTGAGGGGTAGCAGTCTACCTGCGCGCCCGCCAGCTGATCCAACAGAAAATTGCCATCTCTCTCTGCCGGTTCTTCACCACGTAAAATCAGGTGTACCTTAAGCCCCAGCTGGGCGCCGACAAAAGCGGTGGCGCGGCAATGATTGCTTTGTAGGCCACCACAGGTAATGAGGGTGTCGTAGCCATTGTCCAGGGCGTATGCGGCAATAAACTCCAGCTTGCGGACCTTATTACCACTGAGCAACGAACCTGTCAGGTCATCACGCTTTATCCACAAGCGGTGTCCCCCGCCCCACTCCTGGCTCGCTCTTGCCATGTACTGCAGGGGCGTGGGCGTACAGGCAAGATCTATTTTGCGGGGGTAGGCAAGCTCCATGCTAGCCGATGGACTTGAGTGTACCCTTGGGGAGAACGGCATGGATATGGACTCGCTGGAATTTAAGGTCAACCTTGTCAGAAACAGTCAACACCACATAATTGTCATCCAGGGATGTGATTTTTCCGAGAATACCGGAGCTTGTCACAACTTCATCACCTTTACTGACGGCAGAAATCATCTCTGTGTGTTCTTTCTGCCGCTTGCGTTGGGGGCGGATGGCGATAAAGTAAAAAAGTACAAACAAACCAATAAGAAAAGCGATTTGAAACAGGTCTCCGCCCGCAGACGCATCTCCGGCTGCTTGGGCGTGGGCACTGGCAATAAATAAACTCATTATATTTCCTTAATAGAGAGTGGATTAGAGGTGAGAAAACGCCCGCTAATGTACAGGTTTTAGCGAAGTGCCGCAATCCGTGGCTATTGGGAGACGATGTCGAAATCATACTCCATAATTTGCGGCGCGTGGTCAGAAAAGCGCTGTTCCCTGTACACACTGGCCGCTAGCACAGTACCCGATAATTTGGGTGTTATTACTTGATAATCCAGACGCCAGCCCACGTTCTTGGCCCAGGCCTGGCCACGATTGGACCACCAGGTATATTCCTCCGGCGCATCGTTAACCAGCCTGAATGAATCAATATAGCCCACCTCATCGTACAGGACGTCTAGCCAGGCTCGCTCCTCTGGCAGAAACCCTGAGTTCTTGCGGTTGGGCCGCCAGTTCTTCAGGTCGATCTCTTTGTGGCAGATATTCCAGTCGGCACAAATAATAAACTCCCGGCGCTTGCGCCTCAGTGACCGCAAATGCTCCATGAAATTATCCATAAAACGGAACTTGCGCTGCAGGGCTTCGTCGCCACTGGACCCCGATGGCATATACAGGGATATTACACTGAGGCCCTTGAAGTCTACCTGTAGGTAGCGCCCCTCAGAATCGGCCGGATCCCAACCCAGGGAAGTCACCACCTTTGTCGGCTTCACTTTGCTGTAGATGGCTGTTCCGCTATAGCCTTTCTTCTGGGCGTCGTTGTAATAACAGTGATAGCCCTGGGGGCTGAAGATTGGGTCCCCGAGTTGGTCAATCTGGGCCTTGGTCTCCTGTATACAAACAACATCCGGGTCTTCGCCGGCCATCCATTCAAAAAAACCCTTGCGCGAAGCTGCTCGAATACCGTTGGTGTTGCAGGTGATAATTTTAGCCATTAGGTGCCCATCAGATACTATGATCGCAGATCGCGCGCAGCACAGCAGTGTAACGGATGGTAGCCTGCAGTACAAAAAGCGCCACTGGTAGGGGGGCCAGATTACGACCGGCACGCCGGGCATCAGATAAATTGCTATAGCACACTCGCATTTTATGCAACAAACCCACACGAATAAAAAGGGTGTATGAAAAGAAGAAACACCTCTGTACCAACAGCGGCAACCGGGAACTATTGCTTATAGCGAGCACCCATAAAGTGGGCAGAAGTGTTAGTATAAGCTCGTATTTATAAAACCTTAAGCGCACAAAAAATAAAAGCTAGAATAGTAGGGAGAATACCACATGAAAAAAAGCACAGCCCAAAAGAATCAGGATGTCGCATACAAGCTTTCAAATAATCTTTTACGCCTGTTGACTGAGTTTTCCAAGGATTTCAGGCAGCGCACATTCAAGCTATTGCAGCAGAAAGGTCACGAACAAATCAGGCCTTCCCACAGTGTATTATTTTCCAACCTCGGTCTAGGTGCTGTGCGTGTTACCGAGTTGGCAGAGAGAGCCCAGGTCACCCAGCAGGCAATGGGAAAAATGCTGAAAGAGGTCGAGCGCATGGGCTATATTGAGCGTCGGACTGACCAAAATGACAAACGCGCTAAGGAAGTTTGCCTCACCAGAAAGGGTGTGCGACTGGTTAAAGACTCTCTGGAAGTTGTCGAGGAAGTTCGCCAATATTATTCTGAACAGATAGGCCCAAAAGAACTGGATGAACTGGAAGCTAAGTTACGCGATGCGATACACAAGATAGACCTCAAGTATCTACCGGAATCCTGGGTCGCTCAAAGCTAATTAAAGTACTGTTTAGAGTGAGCCAGAACCCTTCGTCAACGAATGGTCTCGCAAGCGATATAGCCCATTATGGGGAAATAGCCGGCATAGCCATGGTCTAGACCTGTATGGGCACTTCATCGCCGGCACTGTGTTTCTCACGCCTTAAGCGCTGCGGCAATGTATCGTCGATTGATAAATAACGATAATGGCCATCGCTATCGATGGTTCGCGAAAACTGGCCACGATGATAAAGGTAATTGAGATGCGCAATGCACTCCCCGACAGCCAGGGGCAAGTGATCACCACTGAGATCGCGCTTGAACAATACAGGTAACAGTTCTACAGCCGTACTGGCAGACTCGGCACAAGCTTCCTCCAATGCCAGCAGGTGCTCCTCATGATGATCAATGAGAAAGCGCAAACGCTCATGCAGACCGTAAAAAGGCGCGTTGTGGGCCGGTAGCACGAGAGCATCGGCAGGGAGAATGCTCAGAAACTTTTCATGGGAAGCAAACCAGTGCAGCAGCGGGTTAGCCTCCGGTTCGCTGGCCATAACACTGACATTGGATGTAATACGGGGTATTACCTGATCGCCGGAGATCAGGATATTGAGCGACTCACAGTACAGGCAGGCATGTTCAGGCGAGTGACCACTGCCCACTACAACCCGCCACCGGTGCCCGTTGATAAGAATGCTATCGCCATCAATCAGGCGTCGATAGCCGGTGGGCATAGGCCTTATCACCGAGGAAAAGCCGCCATACTGTTGCCGTATTTTCTCAATATGGCCAGGCTTGAAACCAGAGCGGCGATAGTGTTGCTCAGATGTCCAGCTGAAGTGATGTTTTTCCATACGGCTGAATGACAAGCCCTGGAAATACTCTGCCCCTGTCATATACAAGGGAACTCGCCATTTTTCACACAGCCAGCCCGCCATGCCAATATGGTCCGGGTGTAAGTGAGTACACAGAACCGATTTTATCGGCTTGCCGCCCAACTCCGTCTCAAATATTTTTTCCCACAACTCCTGGGTAGGATCAATGGAGATACCTGTATCGATGACCCACCAGCCGTCCTCATCTTCCAGCAGATAAAGGTTGATATGATCCAACGACATGGGCAGCGGCATTTGCAGCCAGCGCACACCGGGAACAATCTCCCGTGTTGTGCCGTGGGCAGGCGTGTCATCAAACAGGTATCGGGGCATTAAACTGGTCTCACAATCCAAGTTCAGAAATCAAATCCAGCACATCATCGTGATGAGTCTTCGTTTTTACTTTGTTCATAATATGCTTTAGACGCCCGTCCTTGCCGATAATGAAGGTCGTGCGCAGAACCCCCATATATTCACGGCCCATAAATTTCTTCAGATCCCAGCAGCCGTATTTTTCGGTAATAGCATGATCTTCGTCAGACAGAAGCGTGAAATTCAAATTCTGCTTGTCGATAAAACGGGCGAGCCTGGGATAAGGGTCTGGGCTGACACCCAACACAACGGTATTAGCCTTCTTATAGGCGTTTTTACTGTCGCGTATGCCGCAGGCCTGCACGGTACAGCCGGGCGTCATGGCCTTGGGGTAAAAATACAGGACCACATTACTCTGGTCGCGAAACTGTTTCAGGCTTACTTTTTCACCATTTTGGTCCAACAGTGTAAAAGCCGGCGCGAGATTACCTATTTTGGGTAATGCCATGGCTATTTATCCTCTTTGCTCTCTGTGTCTTCGGCAGGCTCTTCAAGCAAAGTGGGTTCTTCATCCACTTCTGCTACCGAGACCGGCAGTTTCTTTTTGGTGCGGGCTCCCAGCTCTTTTAGCTGTTTTACCCGCCGAACGAGATTGCCCCTACCCGTACTGAGTCGCTTATGGGTTTGATCAAATGATTCTTTGGCCCTGTCTATGTTGCGTCCCACTTCATCCAGGGACTCGATGACAAGCACAAATTGGTCGAATATTCCGCCCGCTTGCGCTGCAATTTTCTCAGCATTTCTGTTCTGGTATTCATAGCGCCAAATAGTTTGTATGGTTCTCAAAGTTACCAACAAGGTTGTGGGGCTTACGATAATAATCTGCTTGTCAGAGGCCCGCATAAACATCTCGGAATTTGCATCGTATGCGGCGATGAATGCCGACTCAATGGGAATAAACATAAGAACAAAATCCAGAGAGCGAATACCCTCCAGTTTTTCATAGGCCTTGATAGACAATCCCGAGATATGGTTGCCAATGGCGCTAACATGCCGAGCAAGGGCCGCTTCTTTTTCAACATTGGATTCGGCATTAACGTATTGTTCATAATCGACCAGTGATACTTTGGAATCAACCACCACGTCCTTATCGTCAGGCAGGCGAATAATAACATCCGGTACGCGTCGACTGCCATCACCCGCATGTAGATTAACCTGGGTGTCATACTCAAAGCCCTTGCGCAGACCCGATTGTTCCAGCACACGCTCCAGTACCACTTCACCCCAATTGCCCTGTATCTTCTTGTCCCCTTTCAGGGCCCGGGTCAAATTGATCGCATCCTCGGAAATCTGTACATTGAGCTTTTTCAGTTGTTCCAGTTCCACGCGCAGGGAGACGCGGTCACGGGTTTCACTGTCGTATATATCCTCCACCTTCTTGCGAAACTCCCCGAGCTGGGTCTTTAGCGGGTTCAGCGTGGTTTCCAGAGAGGTTTTGTTGGTTTGTAGCAGACGCTCAGTTTTCTCATCAAATATGCGGTTTGCCAGATTATTGAATTCGGCAGTCATCTGCTCCCGGGCACGCTTGAGTAAATCGATTTTTTCCTGTGCGGCGCGCAGGGACTCCCTGCTGTGCACCTCTATTCGAACCTGGCTTTCACTAAGCTGTCGATTTTCTGCCTGAACCTCGCTTATTTGTAGCCTGACTGCGTCCAACTGCTCACCCAGGCCCCGGTGCTGCTCATTGGCATGCTCAAGCTGGCTGCTTAGGACGGCGTTTGTCTCGCGATGTTTTGAATCGCTGGCTGTGCTTCGCACAAAGAACCACAGGGCGACAACAGCAAGAAAGACACAGCCGCCGGATAGCGCATAAATTAATACCTGTATCTCAGCCACGGCGGTGCTTATATTCTATAGAGGAGACTTGTACCGGGAAATGGTTCTGGCCTGCATCCACGAAGAAGGACTTAAGGGTTTGATAGACAACCGGGAAGGCGATATCTTCCCAGGGAATATCCTGCTCCAGGTATAAGTCAGTCTCCAGGCTTTCCGGCCCAACGCCAAACTCTCCCTCATCCAGGTCACAACGATAAAACATATAGACCTGGTTGATGCCGGGCACATCAAAGACCCGGTACAGTTCGAGGTTACTCACGTTCGCCCTGGCCTCTTCCCAGGTCTCCCTGGCTGCCCCCTGCAGCGTTGTTTCACCGTTTTCCATAAATCCGGCAGGTAGCGTCCAGTAGTTCTTGCGCGGTTCAATGGCTCGTTTGCACAGCAGCACCCTGCCCTGGTAGTACGGCACGCACCCTACGATGACCCGGGGATTACTGTAGTGAATGAGCTGACACTGCGAACAGACAAAGCGCTCGCGGTCATCCCCTTCGGGAATCTGCAAAGTGACTGAACTACCGCAGCTGGTACAAAACTTCATGGAAACATCACTATGGACAATGCAAGCGACCCAGTATAAAGCAGATACCGAAGTGAGTCATGGCACTAACAGAGAAATCATCGCCCCGGGCTAAAAATGCCTAGTGCAGTTCGCGGTAGGCCCCGGAGAAGAACAATAGAGGCTTGCCAGTAGGGCGAGTATGCATATCACGCACTCTGCCGATGATGATCAGGTGGTCGCCACCCTCATGGGTGATTTCCAACGCACACTCCAGGGTTGTCAGCGCACCCCGAATGATAGGTGAGCCGTATTTACCAATGCGGTAGTCATCTGCATGCAGCAGGTGATCCCCTTTCCTGGCATACAGGTCGGAGAGGTTTTGCTGATCCTTGGACAAAATGTTGATGGCAAAGTGTGAGGGTTGCGCAAAGGCCTGATACATGTCCGAATTATTTTGCAAACTCCACAATACCAGGGGCGGGTCCAGCGAGACCGAGGCAAAGGAGTTTACTGTCATACCAAGCGGCTTCTGCTCCGCAATCGTGGTAATAACACAAACGCCTGTGGCGAAACGACCCAGTGCATCCCTTAATTCACGACCATCAATATTCATTCATTGTCCCCAGATACCAGTCAATCGCACAATATCCGCAAAAAGCCATCTTGGCGCATCCCCTATTCGGGCTATTCGCCACCGCTTCCACGCCAGCGCCGCGCGCGCTCAGAGTCTGTTTTCTTTGCCTCTACCCAATGCTCACCCGCGTCATTAATTTCTTTTTTCCACAGGGGCGCCTCGGCTTTGAGGTAGTCCATAATAAACTCACAGGCGTTGAAGGCGGCAGCTCTATGGGCGGACGATACACCCACCCAGACAATCTGCTCACCGGAATGTAAGCGCCCCACCCGGTGGACAACCCGGGCAGCAAGAACAGGCCAGCGCTGTCCGGCCTGAGCCACGATAGCCTCTATGCTGCTCTGTGTCATGCCAGGATAATGCTCCAGCTCCATGCACTGCATACCGTCCCCGTCGACACGTACATAACCGGTAAAGGTGGCGATGGCGCCCTCTTTACCGCTGCCGGTCAACAGCCAGCCCTGTAAATCACTAATGTCGAAATCGGCTTCGTCTACCGTCACCAGCGTACGCATAGGGATGTCGGCAGCACAGCCTTTGGCATCGGTATCTACCACGTCAACCCCCTGTCACCGGCGGAAAAAAAGCCACTTCATCATTATCACACACAGCAGTATCACCTATGACAACAGTCTGATTAACAGCGCGAATGATATTCACCTCAGACAAAACCTCTCGCCACTGGCCATTTTCCCTGGCACACAAGTGCTCCTGCACGGCGTCAATAGTAGCCAGACTTGCATCCCACTCAATTTCAAGTTCTGAGCAGCCCAGCTGTTCTTTTACGCGGGCAAAAAATACTATGCGCAGCATTACTTTACCACTGCCTCTTCCCGCAACCAGTGGCCCGACTTTCCGCCCTGCTTTTCAAGCAGGGCAAGGCTGTTAATTTCCATTCCCCTGTCAACGGCTTTGCACATGTCATAGATGGTAAGCGCCGCCACAGAAGCCGCCGTCAGCGCTTCCATTTCAACACCGGTCTGCCCTGACACCTTGCAGCGGGCTTGTATTATGACACTGCTATTGATTGTATCTGTCTCGAAGCTGACATCCACCGAAGTCAACATGAGTGGGTGGCACAGCGGTATCAGGTCGGAACATTTCTTGGCGGCCTGAATGCCCGCAATACGCGCCACAGCCATAACATCGCCCTTTTTATGCCCACCGCGCTCCAATAACTGCAGGGTTTCGGCCTTCATCGTGATCACGGCCCGGGCCACGGCCACACGCTCGCTGATGGATTTTCCACCGACATCAACCATGCGCGCGGCACCGGTTTTATCGATATGGGTTAGTTCGGACATGGGGACTCCAGATATTTTATGACAAGCCGCGAGAGTCTAGCGAAAGGAGACATAAATTGACACTGAAATTGGCCGGATAAAGCTATTGCCAGAACGACGCGATAGCGTAGAGTGGTCCTGCTTATTTCATACAAACATCGGGGGAAACAATGGCACAGCAACTTAAACTGGGACTGCAACTGGGCTACTGGGGCGCTCAGTGTCCGCCAAATCATGTTGAACTCGCACAGGAAGCCGAGCGCCTGGGCTATGACTCGGTGTGGACGGCAGAATCCTGGGGCAGTGATGTTTTTACTCCCCTGGCGTGGATAGGCGCCCAGACCTCTAAAATCCGCTTGGGCACCTCTGTTGCACAGTTGTCTGCTCGCACGCCCGCGGCCTGTGCCATGGCGGCCCTGTCTCTGGACCACCTGTCCGGTGGAAGAATGATATTGGGTCTGGGGGTATCCGGCCCCCAGGTCGTGGAGGGCTGGTATGGCCAGCCCTATACCAAACCCCTGACCCGGACGCGGGAGTACGTCAGCATCATTCGCAAAATTCTCGCCCGCGAAGAGGGCCTTACCAGTGACGGGGAGTTCTATCCCCTGCCCTATAACGGCCCCGGTTCCTGGGGTATGGGTAAAGCCCTCAAATCGATAACACACCCACTGCGGACCAACCTGCCTATTTTTCTGGGGGCCGAAGGGCCAAAGAACGTTGCGCAAACCGCCCGCATTGCCGATGGCTGGCTGCCCCTATACTACTCACCCTACCGGGAGGAGGTCTATGCCGACCAGTTGGTCGATGCCAAACCCGGCTTTGAGATTTCTGCTATGGCCCTGGTAAATATAAATGACAATCTTGAGGAGGCGCTCTACCCGGTCAAGGCCATGTTGGGGCTTTATATTGGCGGCATGGGGTCCAAAACACGCAATTTCCACAAGGAGCTAATGGCACGTATGGGGTTTTCCGACGAGGCAGAGGAAGTGCAGGATTTGTTTATGGCTGGCAAGCGAGATGCGGCCATAGCGGCCGTGCCCAACCTGTTTGCCGATGAAATTTCCCTGTCAGGCCCCAAAGACCGGATCAAAGAAAAAATTGTGGATTGGCAGAAATCCTCGGTGACCTCCCTGTTGGTAACAGGAGATATCAATATGCTGCGGGATATGGCAGAGTTGGCCCTCTAGCAGCACAGTGCTAGTCCATAAGAAATAACAATAAGGACTTGCAAGGGATGGACACTTCTACGCCCGAGAAAGCTACCGACTTCTCGCCGCGCTACAAACGATTTGCACTGGTGATGTTAACCATTGTCTATGCCTTCAATTTTATTGACCGGCAGATTCTGGTTATCTTGCAGGAGCCCATTAAGGCAGATATGGGTCTGAGTGATGCTCAATTGGGCCTACTCAGCGGATTTACATTTGCCCTGGTGTACGTGGTGGCGGGTATCCCTATAGCCTACTGGGCAGACCGGGGCAATCGACGCAATATTGTCGCGCTCGCATTAACTGTATGGAGCGGCATGACTGCCATTTCCGGCTTTGCCCAGAACTACGGCCAGCTACTGCTCGCGCGCATAGGCGTTGGCCTGGGAGAGGCCGGCGGCAGTCCCCCGGCCCACTCAATGATCAGCGACTATTACCCCCCCGAAAAACGCGGCACAGCGCTGTCATTTTATTCCATGGGCGTATATATCGGGGTACTGCTGGGCTTTATGTTGGGCGGGATTATTGCCGATGCCTTTGGCTGGCGTATGGCCT
>JAUVBI010000290.1 GCA_030591305.1 Pseudomonadota bacterium | reverse complement strand
GGAGTATGAGAAGGCACTCACGCTCACCCCAGACGTCGCGAACGGCCTCGCCATCTATCGCGAGTGTGCCGCCTGCCATAAACCCGAGGGATGGGGAAGCACCACAGGTAGCGTGCCGCAAATCGCCGGCCAGCACTCCAAGGTTGTCATCAAGCAACTCGCTGATTTTCGTGCTGGTAATCGTGATTCAGTTCTCATGCTTCCCTACGCTACCGTGGAGAGTATCGGTGGAACTCAGGCAGTTGCTGATGTCGCTAAGTATATTTCTACCCTGGAGATCAGTGTTGAAAACGGCAAGGGCCCTGGTACTGACCTGGACTCGGGCGAGAGCCTCTATCGGAAGCACTGCGTGGCGTGCCACGGGGAAAACGGTGAGGGAAGTAATGATGGCCTGGCCCCTCGTATTCAGGCCCAGCACTATAAATATTTGACGCGGCAGTTCCAATCGATTCGTGACGGCAAACGCCGCAATGCCAGCGAGGAAATGACCTCCCTGAGCAAGAAAATTAACGATCATGAGATAATTGCCGTTCTCGACTACGTTTCTCGCCTTCAACCCGCCAAGGAGTTGCGTGCACCAGCGGGCTGGAAAAACCCTGATTTCGATTAATTTGACAGGTACTTGTTAGGTATTGGCAAATTAACTGCTCTAGATTAGAGAAACCCTTTTTCTGGGTATGGCAAGTTAAATTCTCCCAATCGCAGAAACCTGCCACCTAGGCTCAAGCAACCGCCGTTGCCCAATCATTGAACGCACTTGTCCTGAGATTCCGAAAGTGGTCCGCTCTAACCAGATGCCTGCCGAGATCAGTTTCGGTGAGTTTACTTGGCATTTTGGTAATGAGCTGCTAAAAAGTAATAATGGAACCGAATCAGACAACTGCGGACAGCCGCACCCCATCGCCGCCCTATGGCTACTCGCGACAGTGCACTCACGACAGGGAGGGGCAAATTCACATTGTGGCTGAATTTCATGCGCATAAGATTCAGCCGGCCAGGATCGCCTACCGCATAGGTATCGATATTGCCTTTATTGAGGAATTGATAGCCGGGGAGACAGAGGAGGGGCGCTTCGATCGCCTCGTCACCCACTACCGCAAGCAACGGTTTTCCAGGCGCATGAAAGATTCCAGAGCGAAGAAAGGCGTGGCACAGTATGAACTGCAGCAGAGGATAGCCAGGGAGTTTGAGCAGGAGGTTGATTGACGCTTAGACGGCGGCCGTGCCACTAAGGTACTTCGCAGGGCTGAGCGGGCTCACTGGAATGACTCAACTAAATTCAAATACGTCTCAAGATTGCGCAAATCCACACTACCGGGGGCCAACAACTGCCTCCCCCCACCATGGGTAATCCGGCCACTGGCCTTGCCGGTCACGTAATCACTTAAATCCTGTGGGCTTAGCAGTTTACCAAACCCAATAAATCGCTGGTTATTTGTGCTCAGGTGGCTGGAACTACTATTAGTGGCCAGCACCAGGCGGGCACCGCGGCTGGGGGCAATTCCTCCCACTACATGGCAGTTAACACATATATGTTGGATGATTGGGGTGGAAATGTTGTCAGTGAAAAACTGCAGGGCATCTATTGACGGCTTCTTGCCCATCACTATACCCGACAACTCTGAAATTTCAGCCTGGCCAGCACCGGCAGTAATAGCTTCCGATAAATTATCTACTGCGGAAAAATTTAATTTATAGTGGCCTGCATGCAAAAGCTCGGTCCACTTCAGTGCGTCCAGGTAATTGACGTTGCCAGTATCGTTTACGTCGGTGAGTATCAGGCGAGTTTTTACACTCAGCCGGGACAGCAGTTTTCCGGCATTGATCAGTTCGGGTATGTCTGCTTTCACAGATTGGTATAGCGCCTCGGTAATGGTGGAGATAACATACCCTCCTTTGCGCAGCTGGGAGCCTCTTACAATGGCATGCCACTTACCCAGAACAGGAGTGCTCTGGGCATCCAGCAGATTGTCAGCGTTGGTATCCAGATCCTTCCCGCCGCTCACTGTCACCAGATAGAACCGGTCGGCGATAAAGTTGTTTTTATCAACGAAGAAATCACCCAGCACGGCCATGCGCAAAATGTCTTCCCATTCGTCCCAGGTTGCCTGGGTAATGACGTCGATGACATCTGTTTCATCCCAAGAGGTTATATTGCCCTGGGCCAGGGCACCGGATGGGAGCTCGGTTATCGAAATTTTGGCGCTTGATACAACACCTTTGAGCTCGGTGTGAAAGCACGCAGTCAGAAATAGCAGTAGAACCACAGTGAGAGCAACTTTCATCACTTTCATTGAATCACCTCAAATTATCGAACCCTAGTCGTTAGTTGACTCCTGTTCTTCTCGCTCTGCCTGTTCGGACTCTTCTTTCTCCAGTAGCTCTATTTGCCGAGCAATGGCGGCTCGCTCTTCATCGCTGGCCACCTTTAACTCAGCCCGCTTCTGTTTTAGCAACTGCCGTGATTCTTCCTGCTGTTGCCTGGAGCTTTCCTTGCTTGCCGCCTCCTCGGCTTTGTCGAAGATTTTTTCCTCCGGCACCGGGGCAGCTTCCCTGTGCTTGGCGATGTCATACATAACAGGCTTGCTTGGAATTACTTTCTTAGAGGGGTCCAGGGCGCGTTGGTTCATAAATGTGGGTGAAACAATTTCCACGCCATTGCCATGCATCTGTTCCAATACCTTTTTGCGCAAGTTTGAACGGGAGCTCAGCAGGTTTTTTATGTCCGGGAGAAAGCCGCAAACCCGGTAGACCACGGCATGATCCAGCAGTTCATGTACCAGCACAAAGGGCTCAGTTAATTTGGCCTCTTTTCCCGCTATAAGGAGAAGTTCCTCCACCCGCAGATAGGTTACGTCGTAGCCTATGGAAACCTCCGCAAAAATAATCGTGCCCTCCCGGTGTAGCACGGTTACCGGGTTGTTCACCAGCATCAGGTTGGGCAGGTTGGTGAGGTCACGCCACTCGGTCTGGATTTGTGTGTGCACCAGAGAGCGCTTGGTAACCCGGCCAAACTGGTCATTCACTTTTACATAGTCGCCGGGCCGAAAAGGCTGACTGGCCTGCAACATAATGCCGGCGATCATATTGGACACAAACGTTGTGGCAGACAGGGCGATGACCGCTGTTAGTACCACCCCCAGCAGACTTAATACCTGGCCCTGGGTATCATCGCTCAGTGGCAGAAGTACTATGATGGTGATAATGGCAAATGCAGCAATCAGCCAGTTAAACAATTGATAGAGCAGGCCAGAAGTGCCCTGCTCGCTGCGCACAGCTGTCCATTTGGCCACCCAGGCCAGAACCAGGGCGGCCAGAACGATGGAGGCAGGGGGCCAGATCAGGGAGAGAATGTCCTGTGTCAGGGTCATGGGGGAGT
>JAUVBI010000239.1 GCA_030591305.1 Pseudomonadota bacterium | reverse complement strand
GTTGCTACCGACCTGGCCATCGCTGTGATTGTTGGTGTCATTGTCTCCGCGCTGGTATTTGCCTGGGAGCACGCCAAACACATTCTGGTGGAGAGCCGCGAGGACCATAAAGGTTCCACGGTCTATGCAGTGACCGGCCCTCTGTTCTTCGGTTCGGTAACATCTTTCCTTGAGCACTTTGACCCCAGTGAAGCCAACGACGATGTGATTGTTGATTTTGCCCGCTCGCGGGTTGCAGACCACTCCGGCCTGGAAGCCATTGACACACTGGCCGAGCGCTACCTCAATGCTGGCAAGACTCTGCATTTGGTGCATTTGAGCCAGGAGTGTCGCAAGCTGTTGCACAAGGCGAAAGGTATGGTAGAAGTAAACGTCATTGAAGATCCCAGATACTTTGTTGCAGAAGACAGTCTGGGTTGAGTCACGTGTGGGCCTGCCCACTGTGTCGCGAGGGCTTGATACTCTGTGAGTCGGCTAAGTCCTGGCACTGTGAAAACAACCACCACTTCGACCGCGCCCGGGAAGGCTACGTCAATTTATTGCCGGCCAATAAAAAAAGTAGCAGTGACCCCGGTGATAATGCGGAGATGATCGCGGCTCGCCGACGGATTCATACGGCAGAAATCTATCGGCCACTGGTGGATGCCATTCCGGCTCTTTTGGCCGTGTTGAGTCCCATGACACGAATTCTCGATCTGGGATGTGGCGAAGGCTACTACAGTGACGCTATACAATTAGTTAATTCCGAGGCGCAGGTATGTGCTATCGATATTTCCAAGCCAGCTATTAAGCTGGCGGCGAAGAATTATCCGGCTGTCAACTTTGCGGTAGCCAGTACTTTTCAGCTTCCGGTTCCGGCCGGTAGTCAGGATTTACTGCTGCGAATTTTTGCCCCGGCCAATGATGCTGAAATTCACCGTGTATTGAAAGAGAAGGGCGCCTATCTGGAAGTGACTCCGGCACCAGGGCACCTGTGGGCTCTGCGTGAGGCCTTGTATGATACACCGAAGGCTCATGCTGCCGCGCGCAGGAAAATACCAGGTCTGCTGTTGGTTGAAAGTTCAGCGGTAGAGTTTGAAGTACAGCTGGATCAGCCGCGATTGCGCGATTTGGTTGCCATGACACCCTTTTCCCACCGGGGGCACAGGGAAAAGCGTGAGCGCTTGTTACAGCGCGATACGCTTACCGTGCAAATGGCGTTTTCATTGAATCTCTTTCAGAGGTAGTTGCCGCAGTAATTTAGCTTGCTTATGTTCACTCCCCAATATTTTCCTCAACCGCATCCAGAAAACCCTGCATATCCACTAAAGTTTCTTTCGCAGGATTGGTGGTTTTACCCTTGAGGTCTCCGGTAATCGTACCCTGCGCTACCGTATCAATCAGCGCCGCCTTCAGATCGGCAGAGTAATCCACCAATGCCTGATTATCTTCACGGTTGGCCAGCGTCTCCAGCGCATTACCCACTGCGTAAATGAGGGCGGATGAATTGAAGTGAGCATTCTTGCCCTCGCTCTCCTGGTACATCAAATATAAATCGTGTGCGGTACCGTGGGGAGCCTCATACAGCATGGTGCCGTCTTTGCTTTCGATGATTGAGCTGGCGGTAGCCAGGCTGCCACCCAGTGCGGCGGAGATGTCGGAAAAAATATCGCCATCGAGGTTTTGTGCCGGGTAGATTGCATTTCTTGGGGGGTCGGTTATCATTTTCTTCAGTTGGCTGGAGGGGCGCATTACCATAAATGAAGGGGGCGGGGTGTCGGCCTTGGCCAGCTCGGTACGCACTTCATTTAGCGCATCACTGAATACTTCGTCGTACTCCATATACTCACGCTTCAGGCCGAAATACACTTCCTTGTCGTTGACGGAGGCATCGCGAAATACCTGTTTAACCCAGTCTTTAATCGCAATGCGGTCATTGGACATAAACAGGATGGGGTCGTGTTTCTTAACGCTGCGCGCGTGTTTTTCATCGCCATCAATAATCACTTTGAGGATGCCATTCTCCTCGGCAGGCATATTAAAACTGCCATACTGATCGCCGCCGCCAGCGCTCATTCTACTCATGGAAACAGAGTGTTTACGCGTGGGGATGCCGTATTTCTTCAGGGCTTTCACCAGCTTGTAGAGCTTGCGGCCAGTGTTGTTGTCGGGCACGCCCCACAGGGCGCGTTTGGGCGGGTTGGAGACTATGCGCGCGGCTTGTGCGTCTATGAGTTCGTAGTGGTAGTGCAGGCCTGCTTGCTTGAGCTGCTCTTTATAGTGTTGTTCGTATACTGCTTCGATGGCCTGGCGCATCACGCCGTCGTAGCCAGGAATCACGGTGTCTTTCAGCCCCAGATATACATCTCTTTTTTCATTTATGGCGCGTTGAAATAGCTTGTGCGCCCAGTCAATGACATCGTCGATGTCATTGGTAGACAAGAGCCAGGGGTCGCCCTTGTTGATCTTGCGGCGGTGCAGTTCTACCGGGTCACCACTGCTGCCGACAAACATCAACTTGGCAATACCAGTGGCTTTGGACAGTTTGTTGTGGCTGTGTTTTATGCCGCCACTTTGCATGGTGTCGACTTCGATGTCGCGCCCAATCCACTCCGGGGGGTTTGCCTGCAAGTTACGAAATGGAATATCCTCCCGCGTAATATTGCCGCCAATACCTTTGCGAATAGCGCCGTTGGGCGACTTGGTGGCGTTCTTTTTTAGCCCGCCTTCATCAACTTTTGGGTGCCTGGCCAACAATTCATCCAGTTGTTGCCGGTTGACGGTCATACCGGCATTTTTAATGCCCACGCCGTGGGTTTTCAGTGCTGAGATGGCATCTGCCACGGCCTCACCATTGGTAACCAGGCGGTTTTCGGCGGTGAGGTCGACTTCGACCAGCTTGATGTCCAATTTGCTGGTCACAAACTGCTCGAGAATTCTCTCAAAGGCAATTTGCGCCATTTCGTCGCCGTGTAAAACGACCAGGGGTTTTTCAACGTGTATTTTGTTGCTCATGCGTATTCCTGTGTGTCTAGAACTGGGGCTCAGTGCCGTGGGTACCCAGATAATGGGAGCTAAATTTAGGTGCTTCATCCAGCGTTTCATTGATCTCGTACAGGCGTTCGTAGCTTGTGTCCTTTATTAGCCACTTGCCGTCTACTTTTTTATAGCGGTCCCAATACAGGGAGGTGCCGAAGGTTTTTGCTTTGTGGTTGAGTATCCACATGTTGTCGGCCAGGTACCACATGCCCGTAGCCTCGGTTTCATTGAGCATCTGGATTTCCGGGTGGTGGCCATTGTGTTGGGCTACGGCCTCGGTGCTGAAAGAGACGCCGATGTTGTCCAGGTATTCCTGTTTGCCCTGCAATTTCCACTCGTAGGTGCCGCCAATAAAGCTCACGGATACATTTTCATGAATGAGCGTGGCCAGTTCTTCCAGGTTGGCGGTATCGACACAGCGGAAATAGGCATACTTGAGCTGCTTAATTGCTTCTATGTCCATCAGGCGCTGTATGTCTTTGCGCAGCTCCTCGATGCCACCGTCTGATGCCTGAAGTGGTATACCCTCGGTGATACCCAGTGTGGTTTTGTTCAGTTTTTGTCGTTGCTTGGCCATTTGGATGCCCTGCGTTTCTCCGATAGCTAATTGCCGCCGTATTATAGGCCATAGAGAGAAAATCTTCCCCGTGGATAATCCCGAATATTCATCCGCGTTACAAATGTTTCTGTACAACTTATAATGAGCTGACTATGTTACTGGAGATGAATATGGAAACCCTGTTCCCGCTCGGGATAGCGCACTATCTTATCGGAGGCCTGTTAATCGGAGCCGCCATCAGTTTTTTGTTTGTGGCTACCGGGCTTATTGGAGGGCTGAGCACTTTTTTTACCAGCACCTGGTCATTTGTTGCCAGCGGGTCCTACTTTCAGAGAGATGAGTTTGTCTCCACCAGAAACTGGCGCCTGATCTATGCGCTTGGCCTGGTTCTCGGTGCTGCTATCTGGATGTTTACCGTGGGTGAGTCGTTCCAGACGTCGGTAAGCTGGTGGCAGTTGGCGCTGGGTGGATTTATTGCGGGCTATGGTGCGAGGTTGTCCAATGGCTGCACATCTGGTCACGGAATATGCGGGCTGGCATCCCTGCAGCTACCGTCTCTGTTAGCGGTGCTTATCTTCCTTGGTACCGCCATGGTCTCAGCCGCCGCTGTTAAAGCCCTGGGAGGTGTCTGATGAAAGCATCATCTCTTTTTGCTGTGCTAATAGCCGGTGCTCTCTTTGGCTTTGGCTTGTCCTATGCCTCAATGATAAAACCCGAGGTTGTTTTATCTTTCCTGCGGTTTGAGGATTTTGGGCTGCTCTGGGTGCTGGGTTCGGCTTCAATGGTGACGTTGTTGGCCTATCAGTTGGCCCCCAGGTTTATGAGTAAGCCACTATTGGAGCCAGTATTTAAGTCACGGGCTTCCATCAGCAATCGTGATACCTTGCTTGGGGCCGCGTTGTTCGGAATAGGTTGGGGCATCTGTGGAGTTTGCCCCGGCCCCGCGATTGCCGGCCTGGGTGCTGCAAATTGGCCAGTGGCAATTACCCTGTTGTCGATTTTTGCTGGAGCCTATGT